>NZ_SRLW01000351.1:0-9672 GCF_006518215.1 Myxococcus sp. AB025B | reverse complement strand
CGGCCGACGCGCCCGCCCTCCGCCCGCGCCTCCCCACGGGACCATGCCGGGGAGGAATGGGGACGTCACGTTGCCTTCCGGACGCTTGGAAAGGAGTCCGACATGAAGACCTTCGTGCGTATCGCGGGATGTGTGGGGGCGCTGTGGGGATGCGCCGTGGCGGCCCAGGAGGACTTCCGCCCCAGCGCGGAGCGGGCCCAGGGCTATGTGGAGCCTTCGCGGGAGGACGAGCCGCGCCGGCAGAAGGAGTCCCGGCGCGCCGACACCGGGCTGTACGCGCAGCTGGGCGGCGGCGCGGAGGGCTACACCGGGCAGCTGGCGCCCCGCATGGAGGCGGGGTTCGCCTACGGGGCCGCGGTGGGCTACCGGCCCATCCCCTTCATGGCGGTGGAGCTCGGCTTCAACGGCAGCGTCAATGACGTGGACATCGACGGCAACGGCCGCGGCGGCAGCCTGGGCAGCGGCCCGGACGTGGTGCGCAGCGGAGGCCAGGCGCTCGTCGTCGGCAACTTCACCGAAACCCGGCTGCAGCCCTACGCGGTGACGGGCCTGGGCATCGACGACTACAACATCCGCCACGACGCGCAGGGCCGCCTCTTCGGCTTCGAGGACGACACCAGCGGCTACGTGCCCGCGGGCCTGGGCCTGCGCTACCAGGTCAACAAGCTCATCACCGCCGACGCGCGCGTCAGCTACAACTTCCTCTTCGACCAGGGCTTCGCCCCCACCTCCGCGACGCCCAACGCCCTGGACGGCCGCTACATGGGGACGCTGCAGATTGGCGGCACCTATTAGGGGATGAGCGCGAGGCGTCCGGGCCGCGAGGTTCCGGACGCCTCGGGTGGAGCCCGAGCCCCGCGCCGTCAGCCCTCGCTCACGCGGGCCGGTCGATGCCCAGCTTCGCCGCGGCCCAGGTGCCCTGGAGCCACCGGGGGAGCTGGCCCTCGACCTTGCCCGCCTCCTGCTCGGTGAGCTGGGCCCGCAGCGCCGCGAAGACGCCGTGCAGCACCAGCCGCACGTTCTCCGGCTCGGCGTTCAGGTGGTTGGCCACCTGCAGGTAGAAGTCGTCCCGGTCCACCTTGCCGCCCTCCCGCGCATGATGCGGGCACGCATCCAGCATTCCCCGCACGTCCTCCGGGAGCTGCTCGCGCAGCTGCCGCATCAGCCCGTCGGACAAGAGCTCCGACAGGCCGCAGAGCACCGCCTCCGCCGCGCGCTCGGCCTCGAAGTCCGGAAGCTGCGCGGACACCGCCGCCAGGAAGGACTTCCGGTCCGTCCCCACCCCCAGCCCCGACCACGACTGCGTCGTCTCCTGCTTCTGCATCGACATGCGCGTCTCCTCTCTCGCGCCTTCACCGTGGGGGCGCGAGCGCTGTCCGGCAGCAGACAAAGGGACTGCGTCCCGGCCGCACGCTCCGCGCGGGGCACGAGCGTTCGTGCATTCCCAATCATGGGAATCCTGTCCGCTCCTGGGACGTCCAACCATCCCAGGGACGGGCACCATGTCTGTCTTTGATTCGAGCGATGAAGAAGACTCATCGAACCGCACGCCGGGTCGCACCGCCCGTCGACGGGGCGTTCGAAAGCGCACGGACTTCCGTGCGATTTGGAGAAAACCCGGCACCTCGCGTGCGAGCGAAATGGATGGAATGAAATGTCGTCGCAATTGTAATGGGCGCGCGACGTAGGTCGTCTGTGCGGCGACCGAGCCGCCTTCTCCTTCCCCCATGAATTGAGGAAAAAATGTATCGCATCGCCGTTGCCGCCTTGATGCTCGCCGCCACTGGTTGTGCCACCACGGGAGGCGGCGGGAGCCGCGAGGGCAACGCCAACGTCGCCGGGGTCATCAAGCTGCCGGAGACCGGGCTGGCCCAGGCGGGCAACCCGTGTGACCAGCTGCGCGTGGTGGTCGCTCACGCGAGCACGCCCACCGACGGCCTGGGTCACGGCATGGTGAAGTCCAGCCGCGGCAACCGCTGCTCCTTCACGGTGTCCGGCATCCCCAGCAACACGGAGCTGCAGATCAGCGCGGTGGCCGAGTCGGGCCTGAAGTGCGACAACGGCTCCGCGCCCAGCATCTCCCCGGAGCCGTCCACGCTGAAGCTGAGCAACTACGCCACCGGCACGCGCGACTTCACCGTGAGCTGCGGCTCCTGAAGTCACCGTCGTTCGCCGTTCCCTGCCCTCTCCGCCCCGGTGTCGGGAGCGGAGCGGGCAGGTAGGCTCCAGGTCGTCCAGGAATTCCGGATTGATTCGCGCACCGAGGGGCGCGAAGCTTCTGGGAGACCGCCCGTGGAGCGGCGCGAGGTACCGGAGTAGGCCGGGCCGCGACGGATGGTGAAGAAGGACGACCCGGTGATGATTTCAAGAAGCTGGCGCACCGCCCTGCTCGCCCTGAGTCTGGGTGGGATGGGGCTGGCGTGTGAGTCCGAGGAACCCTTCCCCACGCTGGACGAGCTGGACCAGCTGCGCAGCCTGCACTCGCTGTCGAGCCACCCGCGCCTGGACGCCACCAACCGCGTGGACGGGCTGGAGGCGGCGCGCACGCTGGGCAACGAGCTGTTCCGGGACCCGGGGCTGTCGCGCTGCGGCTCGGTGTCGTGTGAGAGCTGCCACACCGGCGAGGGCCGCACGGTGGAGACGCCGACGGCGGAGGGCTGCGGCGGCCAGCGCACGGAGAGAAACCCGCCCACCGTGCTGAACGTGCGGCACAACCGCTGGTTCATGTGGGACGGCCGGGCGGACTCGCTCTGGTCGCAGGCGATTCTCCCACTGACGAACCCGGTGGAGATGGACTCGGACGCGGAGGTGGTACGCGCCCGGCTGCAGGCCCAGGACTCGTACCGCTCGCGCTACGTGGAGCTGTTCGGCGCGGACCCGGGCGCGGAGCCCGGCCCGGAGCTGCTGGCCAACGTGGGCAAGGTGCTGGCGGCGTACGAGCGGGACCTGATGCGGGTGGAGGCGCCCTTCGACGTGGACGTGCGGCGCTTCCTGGCGGCGGTGGACGCGGGCACCGCGGAGAGCGACCCGGCGTACCTGGGCCTGAAGACCTTCGTGCGCAAGGGCCAGTGCATCGTGTGCCACAAGGGCCCGTCGCTGACGGACGAGCTGTTCCACAACGTGGGCCTTCAGGACAAGGGGCCGGGCGCGGGGGGACAGTGGGCGGTGCTGCAGTCGCTGCTGGACTGGGAGTTCAACGCGGCGGGGCGCTACAGCGATGACCGCAGCGGCGCGGACGCGCGGCGGCTCGCCACGCTGCGCACGCAGGCGAAGCAGGAGGAGCTGGAGGGCGCGTTCCGCACGCCGTCGCTGCGCAACGTGGCGTTGACGGCGCCGTACATGCACACCGGCGCGCAGGCCACGCTGGAGGAGGTCGTCGACTTCTACAACGAGGGCGGCGACCCGGACGGCACCTTCACGGGCAAGCGCACGGTGTCCATCGTCGCGCTGGACCTGACGGACGCGGAGAAGCGCGCGCTGGTGGAGCTGCTCAAGTCGCTGACCGGCACGCCGCGCTGAAGAAGCCAGGGCCCTCGCGCGCGCGGTTCGCACGAGAGCCCGCCCCGGTGACGCGGGCCTTCAGCGCACCAGGTGGAAGTCCGTCTGACGCTTCCAGGCCCAGTGCACGCGGCCCTCGGCGTCGATGGTGATGTCCTCTTCCTGGGCGGAGCGCACGCGCTGGCCGTTCCACTCGGGGACGGCGCTCGTGGCCTGCAGCTCGATGGAGTACCACATGTTCGGCATGACCTTGTGGTCACCGTTGCCGGGCACGCCCTCCTGACGGTCCCACAGGCCCACCATCGCGCCGGCGCCGTGGCCGTGCAGACCGATGGGGTGCGAGTAGATGGTGCCGTCGATGCCCTCGCTCGTCATGCGCTGCCGGGCGCGCTGGAGGACCTCGTTGCCGGTGCGGCCGGGGACCAGCTCCTCGAAGACGATGTCCTGCAGGCGGTTGGACGTCTTGAGCGCGGCCTTGAGGCCCTGGGGCACGTCCGTCTCGCCCTCGCGCAGCACGTAGCCCATGTGCTGGGTGTCGGTGTTGAGGCGCAGGGCGGTGACGCCGTAGTCGCAGTGGAGCACGTCGCCGCGCTGGATGACGGGGTCGTCACCCAGCTGCTCGTCGGTGACGCCCTGGCGCTGCACGTCGACGGAGGGCTGGAACCAGGTCTCCAGGCCCAGGTCGGCCAGGCGCTGGCGCATCCACCACTCCACGTCCTTCACGCGGGTGGTGCCGGGGGTGATGACCTGGTTGGAGAAGGCGGTCTCGATGATGTTCCAGGCGAGCTTCGTCTGGTCCTCGTAGAAGCGCGCCTCATCGGGGATGCGCCAGGCGAGCAGGTCCACGGGCAGGCCGCCGGCGGGCTTGAAGCGCTGGACCCAGTCGGGGCCGAGCGCCTCGGCCATGCCCTCGTACTCGCCATGGGAGAGGCCGTCCGCGAAGGCGAAGGTGCGCGAGATGTCGAGCGCGATGCTCTTGGGCTGCCGCTCCTCGAGCACCTGCTTGAGGACGAGCCACTGGTCGGGGCCCCACAGCTCCGCCTGGCGCAGGCCCTGGCCGCCGTGGCTGACCTGCTGCTGCGCGCGGCGCGGCACGTAGACACCGCCCTGGGGGCCACCGCCGAGCGCCAGGCGCTCCACGCCCTTCTCGGGACCGCGGTCATGGAACACGTAGATGGTGCGGCGACGGGCGGCGAACGTCGTGGGGGACACGAGCGCCTTGAAGACGGGGTCCTCGTTGTACTCGCGCATGGGGACGACCCACAGCTCGACGCCGTACTTGCGCATGAGCTGGGGCAGGGCCGTGTCCATGCGCTCGCGCAGCCAGGCCTGTTGCCGCTCGGCCTGCTCGCGCAGCGTGCCGAAGGGGCGCTCGGGCGTGGAGGGCTTCACCGTCGCGGCGGGGGCATCCGGGGACTGCGAGGAGACGGAGGCGCATGCGGTGGAGAGCATGAGCGGTGCGAGGAGGCGGAGGCGGGTTCGCATGGGCGCGCAGTGTGGCACGCAGGGCCGGGGCCGTCTCGCGTCGGCGCGTCCGGGGCTTCGTGGGTTGCGAGGCTTTCCGTGCGGGAGTGCTCACGCAGTCGCACGTGGGCACGGCTCAGGGTGCGAGCGCTGGCGCACCGAGGCAGGCTTGACGCTCGGCGCCACAGGCCGCGTCGATGCGCGCGGTGTCGGGCGGGCGCTGACAGTCGCTGTCGAGCGCGGCGGTGAGCTCCTCGGTGCGGATGCGCATGCACTGGACGCAGCCGGACCTGGCGCCCTCGGCGCCCTCCAGCGTGGGCTCCACTTGCAGGTAGCTGTCGCGGACCTGGGCGACACAGGGCTCCTGCTCCAGCGTGGAGCCCGCGCAGGTGCGCGCGTGGGAGCACTGCGCGGTGGCCGAACGTTCGGCCCACTCGTCGTAGGTGAGCGTGGGGACGCCGTCACCACCGCAGCCGAGCAGTCCCAGTCCCACGACGATTCCGACGAGCCACCCGCGCATGCGGCGCATTCCAGCCGGAATCGTCCACGGCTGTCACCTGCGCTCGACACGGGAGCACGCGGGACACGTCCGTGCCACCGTCCGTCACCGTCGCGTGAGGCCCTCCGCGTGACACGGAGGCGCGTCACAGCGGTCCACGAAGCAAGGCGCGCACTGCAACTCCCCGCCGCAGCCATCCGGCACCGCGCCACACGCGCCCACTCGAGCCTCACACGTCACGGGCACGCAGCCCCCGGGCAGATACCGCTCGCCCGAGCCGAGCATGCCCGCCATCTCGTTCGCGCCCCCCACGAGCAACACCGCGCCATCCGACAGCAGCAGCGCGTGCGAGAACCTCCGAGGCTCATCGAGCGCCGGCGCCGAGAACCACTGGCCCGTCATCGGGTTGAAGCGCTCCACGGACGTGAGCGCGCCCGTGGTGAAGTGCTCGCCGCCGAGCACCAGCACCATCCCCTCCTTCGTCACCACCGCGGCGTGGTGCTCGCGAGGCACGGACGGCGCGGCCACCAGCGTCCACAGGCCCGTCATCGGGTCATACAGCTCCGCCGTGCTCGAGGCGCGCGCCGTGGCGCCGCCGACCACGAGCACCCGTCCATCCGGCAGCGCCGTCACGGAGTGGCCCACGCGATGAGTCCCCGCCGCGCCCCCCGTCAGTCCCGCCTTCTCCCAGCGCCCCGTGGCCACGTCGTAGAGCTCCGCCTGGAGCCCGCTCGCGAAGAGCACCTTGCCCTGCCCGAGCACCACCGCCGTCCCCGCGCCTCCTCGCACGAAGCCCGGGGGCGTCGCGGGCACCCACGTGCCCGTCTCCGGCTGGAACAACTCCGCCGAGCGCAGCGGCCGACGGTCCGCGTCCGTGCCGCCCGCGACCAGCACGCGGCCATCCGGCAGCAGCACCACGGCCGGGTCATTGCGCGGCTCGGACATCGGCGCCACCACCGTCCACTGTCCCGTGGTCGGCGCGTACACCTCCGCGTCCGCCAGCGCGCTCGGCGCGGCGACCTGGGCACCGCCCACCACCAGCACCCGACCATCCAACAGGCGCACCGCCGCGTGGTTGCGACGCGACCTGTTCAGCGCGCCCGTCGCGCGCCAAAGCCCCGTCTCCGGCTCGAACACCTCGCAGCTCGCGAGCGTGCGCTGACCATCATGCCCACCCGCGGCCAGCACGCGGCCATCCGCCAGCGTGACGAACGGCAACAGCTTGCGCGGCGTCAGCAGACGCAGCGGCACGGCGACGGCGTCCCGAGTGCCCTCCTCCGGACGCGGAGCGGCGCCGCACGAGAACACCAGCGCGCACAGCGCCACGCCCAGGAAGGATGTCGGAACACGTCGCATGGAGCCCACTCGCCTCGCAGGTCGAAGAGAGCCCGTGTAGCCTGACGGTCTGACATTCCAGGGATGTCCAACCTGAGTGATTCCGGACGCTTGACCCGCCTGAAGGGTCGGGCGTCAGCCTCTCGCGGAGGAGGTTCCGCGAGCCGCTCAGTGGCGCACGGAGTCGTCGTCCCCGAGGGCTGGCGTGTTCACCGGCTCGGCGTCCATGCCGCGGGAGCTTCGGGGTGGGAGCGCGCCGCCGTCGTCATCCACCTCGAGCTTCAACAGCGGATGGTCCGCGTTGGCGAGGTATACGTCGTCGGCGCTGACGTAGTCCACGTCGCGGAACTCCACGAGGTAGTCGCGGCGAGGCACGGGCACCAGGCCCTGCTCGAGCTCGAAGTGGATGTCACCGACCGCGGCGACGCGCCCCAGCTTGCGCCCATCCGCGGTCCTCACCGTCATTCCCTCACGCACTTCGCCGGACTGAATCATCGGACCTCCTCGCGGCCACACCGTGCCCTCGTCAGGGAGAACCTGCGGGCACCGGGTGGCCGATGACAGTCCGAGGGAGCAGGCGAGGAGGCGCTCGCGCCAGGGCTCACGGACCGAGGAGCGGCGAGGCGCCCCACGTCAGCCCAGGGCCTCGGGCTGCTTCGAGCACGGAAGGGCGAGCGCGCCCCTCGGACATTTCAAGGGGCGGCCAGGAGCGCAGGAGCCCCTCCCCGCGGTCTGCCCTGCCCGGGGGCATGTCGGGAGGAAGGACAGCGGCCGAGAGGTCGCCGTGGTCCGCGGCGGGCGGGCGGGCCCTGCCCGCATGAAGCGCAGGTGCCTACTTTCCGTCACGGGAGGTACGGCATGTTACTGGAGCTCTCCGCGGTAGAGGGACGCGAGCTGAAGCAGGCATTGGACACGGCGTTGCGTGAGCTGCTCGACGAGATTTCCCGGACGGACCAGCGGGCCTACCGCGACATGCTGCGCGAGCGGCATGACCGGCTGGAGCAGTTGAACCGTCGGTTGGAGATGTCGTTGGAGGGCAATCCCGTCTACGCCTGAGCGAGCGGAGCGCCAGGGCGGCGGCTCGCGGGCCATGCGCGCGAGTGACAGCGATTGGTCCTCGTGCGCGGAGGGGCGCACCTTCCTTGGGAAGGACCGAGGGAGGCCGCGCCATGATTCCGCAGAACATCCTCCAGTACCTGGAGCGTCACCAGATTCCCTTCGAGCGGAGACCGCACCTGCGAGCCATCACCGCGCAGGCGCTCGCGGAGTCGCTGCACGTCAGCGGCTTCCGGGTGGCCAAGTCGGTCATCCTCCGCTCGGAGGACTCGTTCTGGATTTGTGTCGTGGGAGCGCCGGACACGGTGGACGTGGACCGCGTCGCGGAGGTGACGGGCGCGAAGGGCTTGCGGCTCGCGGACGAGTCGGAGTTCGCCCACCTCTTCCCCGACTGCGAGGTGGGCGCGGAGCCACCGTTCGGCAGGCGGTATGGGTTGCCGGTGGTGGTGGACGGGCACCTGGGCGAGGCGGAGACGTTGCTGTTCCGCGCGGGCTCGCACGATGAAGCGCTGGAGCTGCGCTTCGCGGACTTCGTGGGCGTGGAGGCGCCGTACCTCGGCGCCATCGTCCATGACCGCCCGGGAGCGGCACGCAGGCTCCCATTCGACAGCGAGGCGCTCCAGCCCGACTACTGAGCGAGCGCGCGGCCCGTGCGCGCATCGAAGCGGCGCAGCCTGGACGCATCGAAGCGCAGCGCGACCTCCGCGCCTGACGCCGCGCGGAAGTCACCGGGTGCACGGGCCACCAGGTGCTCACCGCCCACGTCCACGGTCACCCAGCTCTCGGCGCCCATGGGTTCCACCAGGTACACGCGGCCCGTCAGCGCGCTGTCCGTCGATGGGGACGCCATCACCTCCAGGTGTTCCGGGCGCAGGCCCAGCACCACGTCCTCTCCGGCGAGTCCCAGGGTCCGGGGCTTGAGCTGGTTGATGCGCGGCGAGCCGAAGAAGCCCGCGACGAAGAGGTTCGCGGGGGCGTCATACAGCTCGCGCGGTGGAGCCACCTGCTGCACCTCGCCCTGGTTCATGACGACGACGCGGTCGGAGAGCGTCATGGCCTCTGCCTGGTCATGGGTGACGTAGATGAAGGTGGCCTGGAGTCGCTCGTGCAGCTTCTTGATTTCGCCGCGCATCTGCGTGCGCAGGGCGGCGTCGAGGTTGGAGAGGGGCTCGTCGAACAGGAAGACCTTGGGGCGGCGCACGAGGGCGCGGCCCAGGGCCACGCGTTGGCGCTGTCCACCGGACAGCTCCTTCGGGCGACGCGAGAGCAGGGCCTCCAGACCGAGCACCGCGGCGACCTCGCGCACGCGAGCATCGATGTCCGAGCGAGGAAGGCCAGCGACCTCCAACGGGAAGGCGAGGTTCCGAGCCACATCCAGGTGGGGATAGAGGGCGTAGCTCTGGAAGACCATGGCGATGTCCCGCTCCTTGGGGGACATGCCGTTCACGACATGGCCATCGATGCGCAGCGTTCCGGAGGACAACTCCTCCAGCCCGGCGATGAGGTTGAGGGTGGTGGACTTGCCACAGCCGGACGGGCCGACGAGTGACACGAACTCGCCGTCTGCGATGTGGAGCGTCACACCCTTCACGGCGGCCACGCCGCCCCGGTACACCTTGCGCACCTCCTCCAGGGACACAGTCGCCACGCGGCTAGGCCTCCCCGAGGCCCGAAGCCCGGGCCCATGTCGTCCAAGTCGAAGCTGTCGTCCGAGGGTGCATGACCCCGGAGCATCTCCACGACACCCCGCACGGCAAGCGCGATGTCATGGCGCCGTGCACCTGCTGACAGCCGGCCTCCACCCGCCCACCCCATCCCAC
>NZ_SRLW01000350.1:0-9687 GCF_006518215.1 Myxococcus sp. AB025B | reverse complement strand
CCCCTGCCCCACCGCGCCGGAACACTCCGCAGGCGCGCGAGCAGGGAGAAGCCCAGGCCGCGCCGCCACAGGCCCCAGGTGACGAGCGCCAGCACCACGGCGAAGGCGCTCCAGTACACCATGAAGGCGGTGAACGAGTCCGCCATGGGCCCCAGCCCGTTGAGGTCCGTGTGCACCACGCCCGGCGCCGCCGCGAAGCGCGTCAGCGGATGCTCCAGGCCCCAGCCCGCGCCCTGGCTCGAGACAATGGCCAGCGCCAGGCTCAGCACCATGCCGACATACCGATGCGGGCTCACCGCCTGCAGGAACAGCACCGCCACCGCGAAGAGCACCAGCGGCAGCCCCGCGAAGTAGAACGAGGACAGGTACAGCCCCGGCTCCAGCGCCGTCACGCCCCGCGACAGCTGGAACGCCATGCCCAGCAGGATGGGCGCCCCCGTCAGCACGCCCACCAGCGCCACCAACGCCAGCAGCTTGGAGACGACGAACACCGCGCTCGACACGGGCGTCGCGTCGAGCAGCGCGTCGAAGCGCGCCATGCGCTCGCGCCACGCCAGCTCCGCGCCGAAGTAGATGAGCACCAACGTGCCCAGCTGCGACAGGGGCGTCCAGAGGTGCTCCACCACCCGGCCCGTGGTGGGGATGCGAAGGGTGCCGTACTCGCCCCGGCCCGCGCCCGTCACGACCTCCATGCCGACGATGAAGAGCCACAGCACCAGCAGCGCCAGGAACGGCCAGCTTCCGAGCACGTGCCGCAGCTCCAGCCGCGTCGCGGAGACGAGCGCCGCCCACCAGGAAGCCTCACGCACCTCGACGGGCCGGTACGTGGACGGCGCCCCACGGGAGAGCTCATCCGCGCTCGCGTCGGGCCGGCGCTTCACCGCGGACCTGCGGAAGGAGAAGCGCGCGTGCACCCAGCCCAGCACACACGCCGCGACGCCCAGCCACAGCAGCCGGTTCCACAGCAGGTGGCCCTCCAGCGCGAAGAGGCGGGTGTTGCGCTCGGCCTCGGTCCAGTAGCGCGTCTGCTCGAAGAAGGCGGACAGGCCGAACGGGTCCAGCAACGCGGCGCGCGCCAGGGCCTCCGGCGTCTGGGGCGACGTCCCCGCCATCAGCGGCGAGTCCGCCCACATGGAGCCCACCACGTACACCGCGTAGACGAGGATGCCGCCCACGTACGTCGCCAGCGTGCTGCGCGACAGCGCGGAGACGGCGAACAGCAGCGACGCGGCGAAGACGATGTTGGGCAGCACCAGCACGACGAGCGGCCACAGGTAGCGGCCCACGCCCACCGGCCCCACCCGCTCGGGCGCGAGCGACACCAGGAAGGGCGCCGCCATCAGCGCGAGCGTCGCCACGCCGAACACCGCGAGCGTCGCCAGCGTCGCGCCCAGGAACCGGCCCAGCAGGTAGTCCCGCTTGCGCACGGACGTGGTGTAGATGAGCTCCGTCATGCCGTGCTCGGCGTCGCGCTGCACGGTGTTCGCGCAGAAGATGCCCAGCACGAAGAGCGACGTCAGCGACAACAGCCCCAGGGACTGCGCCACGCTGTGCGGCGAATTGACGTGGAGGTTGTCCCCCCCGTAGCCGGTGGAGACGAAGAGGAACGCGAGCGCGACGAAGGCCGCCGCCGCCGCGAAGAAGACGGCCTGGCGCGTCTGGTGGCGCCACTCGAAGTGGAGGATTCCGCCGAGCATGCCCGCCTCCCTCACGCCGCGCGCCGGGCGGACAGCGTGGAGAAGTAGACGTCCTCGAGGTCCGGAGTCACCGGCTCGAAGCCCTCCTCCGGTCGCGCGTCCGCCAGCACGTGCACGCGCGTGCGCCCGGCCCTCAGCTGCGTGGACAGCACCGGGAAGTCCGCGCGGTAGCGCTCCACCGCCGCCTTCTCCACCGTCTTGCGCCACACCCGCCCCTCCAGGGACGCCACCAGCGCCTCGGGCGCGCCCTCGCACAGCACCCGCCCCTCCGACAGGATGGCCATGCGCGGGCACAGCTGGCGCACGTCCTCGACGATGTGCGTGGAGAGCAGCACGACGACGTTCTCCCCCACCTCGCCCAGCAGGTTGTGGAAGCGCTGGCGCTCCTCCGGGTCCAGGCCCGCGGTGGGCTCGTCCACGATGAGCAGCCGGGGGTCGCCCAGCAGCGCCTGGGCGATGCCGAAGCGCTGCCGCATGCCGCCGGAGAAGCCGCTGACGGCCTTCTTGCGGTGGGCGTACAGGTTCGTCAGGTGCAGCAGCGCGTCCACCTGCTCACGGCGCGCCTTCGCGTGCGACAGGCCCTTGAGCAGGCCCAGGTGGTCCAACAGCTCCACCGCGCTCACGCCCGGGTACACGCCGAAGTCCTGGGGCAGGTAGCCCAGGTGACGGCGGTGCGCCTCCGGGTGGGCGAGCACATCCAGCCCGTCGAACGTCACCTGCCCCGCGTCCGGCGCCTGCAGCGTCGCGAGGATGCGCATCAGCGAGGACTTGCCGGCGCCGTTGGGCCCGAGCAGGCCGAACAGCCCCCGCTCGATGTCCAGGTCGATGCCGCGCAGGGCCTGGACGCCGTTGGGGTACGACTTGGAGACAGCGGAGATTCGCAGCATGGGGCGCCGGAGGAAGCGTTGGGGAGGACCTCCCACCTACGCTCCCACCCCACGTGCGATTGCACGGCCGCGCGGGCGAGCGGCGCGCTTTCAGTCCAGCGCGCGGACGTTGGCGGCCTGCAGCCCCTTGGGGCCCTTGGTGACGTCGAACTCCACCTTCTGCCCGTCCCGCAGGGTGCGGTGCCCCTCCGACTGGATGGCGGTGTGGTGGCAGAACACGTCGGCGCCCCCATCGTCCTGCGCGATGAAGCCAAAGCCCTTCGAGTCGTTGAACCACTTCACGGTACCCGTCGCCATACTCGGCATCCTCCCTGTCGCGACGTCGGACGTCGCCGCGTGCCCGGAACGTGGCACGCAGTGGACGCGTAGCCCACACCCGGAGGACGTGTCGACGGGGCGAGGGGGCGATCATCCACCAGTGAGCGATTGCCCCCTGGACGCTTCAGCGCCGGACACGACAAGGCCCACCACGAAGACACGTGGTGGGCCTCGATGGGGAGACCACGACTCAGTACTCCACTTGCGGCTGCGGCCCCGGGACGATGTCCGCGATGTCGGGGTCCACGTCGCCAGGCTGGCGGGGTCCCTTCTCGGCCTTCAGGCGCTTGCGCTCCTCGCGCTTGACGTCCTTCTCCTGCTGATGCTGCTTGCGCGCCTGCTCCTTCTGGCGCTTCGTCGACCTTCCTTGCATGCCGCCTCCCTCCTGAAAGTAAAGGCCCGGCCCCTCGCGAGGAGACCGGGCCACGGGTTACCAGGCGACGCGCTCAGATGGGACGAACGTTGGACGCCTGCAGCCCCTTGGGGCCCTTCGTAACCTCGAACTCCACCTTCTGACCCTCGGCCAGGGTCCGGAACCCGTCCGCCTGGATGGCGGTGTGGTGGCAGAACACGTCAGGGCCGCCATTGTCCTGCGCGATGAAGCCAAAGCCCTTCGCGTCGTTGAACCACTTCACGGAACCAGTCGCCATATGCGTCTTCTTTCTTCTCGCGGCATCCAAGGCCGCCCTGCCCCCCGAACCTGGGGAGCGGAACTGCCCTTAGCCTGATAGGAGGCCCCTGTCATCTCCCGGGTGACCTCGAAAAAACCCACCGACCCCAACCCCGCGCGGAAGAACGCACGGGCACCCCGAACAATTCTCGTTTCAGCTTAATGGTCGCCCCTCCGGTCCGCCGCATCTCGGAAGGTAAGGCGCGCTCGCGGACGGGACATGTGGGACGCCCGGACGAAGCATCCAGGCAGACAGGCGAAACGCCGGGTCCGCCCTCGAAGTGACGAGGGGCCGACAGCGTCTTCAACGCACAGTGTGGGGCACTCGACGTCGCCCCTGGACGCGGGGGTGTTGACGGGCGGCCAACGCCTCCAGGAGCCCCTGTCGCCCGCCGAAGTGGTAGCGCGGGGCACCCCGGCCCGCGTGGGCGCGGCGGGCCACGGCCTCCAGCGTCAACGCCTGGGGGCCCTCCTCGCGCAGCAGGGATTCGGCGGCGCGCAAGAGGCGCTCACGCATTCCCTCGATTCTCGCGCGCGGTGGCGCGACGATGAAGTGGAACCAGGGCACCCCGAACATGACGCTCCCCCTTCCCTCGTTGGATGGGCGCTACGCCCCCCACCTAGCCCGCTTGCGCGCGTTTCCAACAGTGATGGCTCGTGATTCAGGACATCACCCCGGTGAATTCCCCTGGACCCGGCCCGGCCCGGGCTCCAGCGCCCGGTGGGAAGGGGCGCGATGACGTCCGCGAAGCCCGCGCCTCGCGGCGGCAAGCCCGCTCGGCGTCGCGCGCGCAAGCGGCCTCCGGTGATGGCGGCCACGTCGGTGGTGTTGGACGGCTCCACGGGCGCTTCGCTGCAGACGCAGCTGGTGGAGGCGCTGCGCTCGGCCATCGTCTCGGGGCGGCTGGGGCCGGGCACGCGGCTGCTCTCCACGCGGGCGCTGGCGGAGCAGGTGGACGTGTCGCGCAACACGGTGCTCAACGCGTACTCGCGGCTCCTGTCGGAGGGCTATCTGCGCGGCCACCTGGGCTCGGGCACGTACGTGGCCAGCGAGCTGCCGGAGCGGCTGCAGTCCTCGCGGCGCGCCCGGCAGGAGGCGCCCGGGGCCCGGCACACGCCGGGAATCTCGCGCCGGGGCAGCGCGGTGGCGGGCCTTCCTGACGTGCGGCTCAGCGCGCCGGGCATCCCCGAGAGCCGCCTGGCCTTCCGCATGGGCACGCCCGCGGTGGACGCCTTCCCGAGTGACTTGTGGGGCCGGCTGCTGCACACGCGCTGGCGGCGCTCGTGGGGGGACCTGCTCAAGCGCGCGGACCCCGGAGGGCACCCGCCGCTGCGCCGCGCCGTCGCGGACTACCTGGCCACCTCGCGCGGGGTGCGGTGCGTGCCGGAGCAGGTCATCATCGTCAACGGAGCGCAGCAGGCGATGAGCCTGGCGGCGCAGGTGCTGCTGGACCCCGGTGACGCCGCGTGGGTGGAGGACCCGGGCTACTTCGCCAGCCGGGGCGCGCTCGTGGCCGCGGGCGCCACGCTGGTGCCCGTGCCGGTGGACGACGAGGGGCTGGACGTGGCGGCGGGCGCGCGGCTTGCGCCGGACGCGCGGCTGGCCATCGTCACGCCCGCGCACCAGTTCCCCCTGGGCGTGGCGATGAGCCCGGCGCGGCGGCGGGCGCTGCTGGCGTGGGCGGCGCGCTCGGATGCGTGGATTGTCGAGGACGACTACGACAGCGAGTTCCGCTACGAGGGCCGGCCGCTGCCCGCGCTCCAGGGGCTGTCGCCGGACGCGCGCGTCATCTACATCGGCACGTTCAGCAAGGTGGTGTCCCCGGCGCTGCGGGTGGGCTACCTCGTCGTCCCGGAGTCGCTGGTGCGGGCCTTCTGCGCGGCGCGGCGGTTCATCGACACCCACACGCCCGTGGTGGAGCAGGCGGTGCTCGCGGACTTCCTCCACGAGGGCCACTTCAGCCGCCACGTGCGCCGCATGCGCGTGCTGTACGGGCGCAGGCAGGAGGCGCTGCTGGAGGCGGCCCGGCGCGAGCTCTCCGGACGGCTGCGGCTTGAGCCCCTGCACACGGGCATGCACCTGGTGGGCTGGCTGCCAGCGGGCGTGGACGACGCGGTGGCCGCGGCGCGGGGCATCGACGCCGGGGTGATGACGCAGCCCCTGTCCGCCTTCCGCGTCGCGTCGCGGGGGCCCGGGGCGCTGCTGCTCGGCTATTCCTGCGTGCCCGAGGACCAGATTGAAGAAGGGGTCCGCCTGCTCGCGCGGGCCCTGCGCTGAAGTGGCTCCATCGACGGGTGCGCGAGTGGCCCTCGCGCGGAGGGCGCCGCCCGGTTACTTCACGCCCATCGACGAACGGACACGACGTCCCGCTCGCCACGGAGGAATCATCATGGAAGCGCAGCGTTTCGACATCGCGAAGCTCGCCCCGGGCATCTACAGCGCGATGATGGGGCTGGAGAAGTACCTGCACCAGTGTGGCCTGGAGGCGGGCCTGCTGCACCTCATCAAGCTGCGCGCCTCGCAGCTCAACGGGTGCGCCTACTGCATCGACATGCACTGGAAGGACTTGCGCGCCCTCGGCGAGTCGGAGCAGCGGCTGTACGGGCTGGACGCCTGGGAGGAGAGCCCCTACTACACCGAGCGCGAGCGCGCGGCGCTGGCCTGGACGGAGGCGGTGACGAACCTGAAGGAGGGCCACGTGTCCCACGCCGTCTTCCAGGCGGTGAGGCCGCACTTCACGGACAAGGAGCTGGCGGACCTCACCGGCGCGGTGGCCACCATCAACGCCTGGAACCGCCTGGCCATCTCCGCCCGCACGCTGCCCGGCACGTACCAGGCGCCGAAGGCCGCGCAGAAGGCGGGCTGAGCCCGAGGCCGTCGGGCGTGGGCGCCTCGTATCGACGCGGGCCCGGGTGACGCACTAACGTCCCCGGTCCATGGCCGAGACCCGAACCCAGTCGCCACCCACCCACTTCACCGAAGCGGAGGCCGCGGACCTCATCCGCGAGGCGAGCACCCACGCCCTCAAGAGCCGCGCCCACGAGCGCAAGCTCACGCGCGAGGAGGTGCTCGCCATGGCGCGCGAGATGGGCTTGAGCGAGGCGTCCGTGGAGGCCGCGCTGGCGACCCGCGGGAAGAAGAACGAGGACCGCCTGAAGCTGCGCAAGGACTTGCTGGGGCTCGCCACGCACGGCCTCAGCTACACCATCGTCATCGGCGCGCTCACCCTCATCGACATCCTCTCCGGCCCCACCTGGTTCGTGGTCTGGCCCGCGATTGGCTGGGGCATCGGCCTGGCGTTCCACACCATGGGCGTGACGATGGGCATGGCCCGACGCGCACTCAACGTCCCGGAGGATGAGTAGCGCGCGAATGCGCGTGGGACGGACCTCGAGATAAGGCAGACTCAGCCTCGCTTTCCCAGAATTGGGTTGAAACCGAGCGAGGCCACCGTGTCGACCGAGCAGCTCCGGGTATCTCAGTCCATCTTGTTGATGATGAACGCGCAGGGGCAGATGACCGCCATCGGGTCCATGTCCCAGCCGCCGTTGACGCTCACCCCCGCGCAGTGGTGGTTGGTGGGCTCGCTGCAGGCGGCGCTCCCGAAGGAGGCGCTGCTGTCGAAGCCGAGCACCTTCTCGCGCGAGCAGCTCACCGAGGCGCTCGACACGCTCGTCGAGCACTCGCTGGTGGTGCCGGTGAAGGGCGCGGCGGTGGACAGCTCGCGCTACCTGATGGGGCCCGGGGGCTGGGCGGACATCACCGAGCATCACCGGATGCTCTACGACACGGTCCGCGTGCACGCGTACCGCTCGGCGCTGTTCCGGCACGCCAGGGACCAGGTCGTCCTGGACATCGGAACGGGGACGGGCGTGCTCGCGATTCTCGCCGCGAAGGCGGGGGCGCGGCATGTCTATGCCATCGACGAGTCCGCCATCGCGGAGGTGGCGCTGGAGATGTACGCCGAGAATGGCGTCGCGGACCGCATCACCCTGTTCCACGGCAACAGCCGGGACGTGGAGCTGCCCGAGCGCGCGAACGTGATTGTCCATGAGCTGCTCAACGTGGACCCGTTCGGGGAGAACCTGCTGCCCGCGATGCAGGACGCGACGCGGCGGTTCCTCGCGCCCGGAGGCCGGCTGATTCCGCATCGCATCGAGGCGATGTGCGTCGGCGTCCAGATGACCGAGCCGGTGAGCTCCGGTCAGCGCATGCTGCGCGAGGCGGAGAACCTCGACGACTTCTACGGCCTGTCCTTCCGCCCCGTGCTCCAGCGCCTGCGCGAGGCGTACGACGTGGCCGGACCGAACTTCGACCTGGGCGGGATGAACGTGCCGCCAGGCCCGCCGCAGACGCTGCTCACCAGGCCCTGCGTGCTGCGGGACGTGAGGCTCGACCAGGACTTGACGGAGGCGATGGACGAGGCGCCCGTCGAATCCGTGCTCGAGGCGGACGCGCCCGGCACCCTGGGCGGCGTGGCCCTCTACTTCCGCGCGCACATGGACGAGCACACCGTGCTGTCGACCTCCCCCACCGCGCCCGCGACGTGCTGGGGCTTCCTGGTGAAGGAGTTCCGGGAGCGGGTGCAGGTGAAGCCCGGGGACAAGGTGCGCATCCGATCCAGCCTCCAGCGCTCACACGGCCACCGCTTCAAGGTCGAGCTGGCCTGAGCGACCTCCCAGCCCTCGGGGCTCAAATCCCCGGGGGCGTGCGCGGCAGCTCCGTGCCGAACACCGCCTGGAGCAGGTCGACCAGGCCGGGCCACGCCTCCGCGCCCAGCCACAGGCCCTCCTCGACGTGCTCGACGCTCATGGCGAGTGACGCGTTCTCGAAGAGCTTCGCGGACAGCACGCCCTCCGGAGGCAGGCGGCCCTCCACCTGGAGCACCTGACCATCCCAGCGGAAACCCGGTGGCAACAGGCGCTCCGCCATGGCGCGCAGCGCGGAGCGGCCGGCCCCCGCGCGCAGCAGGCCCATCACCAGCGACGAGGCGCCGCGCGACTCCTCCAGCTCGACGCGGCCGGGCGTGCGCAGCCACAGCCGGTAGCGCCCCGAGGCGAACTCCACGCGCTCCAGCGTCGTCTCCACGCGCACCTTCCAGCCCTTCACGGACAGGCGGATGTCATAGAGCTCCGGGCGGGCCTCCCAGTGGCGCAGCTCCACGTTCTTCGCCTTGACGAGCAGCTGGCGCACCACCGTCTCCACGCGCACGTGGGACAGCCGCAGCCGCTTGCCGCCCACGTCCACCGCGACGTCTCCGGAGAGCGGGGACGGCAGGCGCTTCGCCCACTCCCGTGCGCCCTCCAGGAGCTTCATCGCCAACGACTGACCCGACATCCATGTCCTCCCGAGTGCGCGCGCAGCATGCACCGGATTCGTGTCGCGCGAAGGAAGCCCTCGGGTGCGAGGGCCTGTCACCCCGGAAGCTCAGGGAGCGAGCGGCGGAAAGCGTCCGGCCTCCCAGTCCGCCAGCCGCGCGCGACCCTCGGCCACGCTGTCCACCACGAAGTTCCACCAGATGACCAGCGGGTCCGGCAGCGGCTCACCGCCCAGCACCACCGCCCGGCCGCCCCGCACCGAGTGCAGCGCCAGCGCGGCGCCGCCGTCCTCCAGGTGCGCGAGCACGCCCCGCTCCACCGTCGTCCCGCCCACGGCCACCTCCCCGTCCGCCACGTAGAGCGCGAGCGCGTGCGTGGGCTTCACGGGCAGCGACACCGAGGCGCCCGCCTCCAGCTCCACGTCCAGGTACGTCAGGGGATGGAAGGTGGGCACGGGGGACACGGCGTCCCCCAGCCGGCCGGCGAGCACGCGCACCCGGGCGCACGCGTGCTCGACGAGGGGCAGCTTGGAGGCGGGGACATGCTCGAAGGACGGCGTCGTGTGGCGGTGCTCGCGCGGCAGGGCGACCCAGGTCTGCAGGCCGTGCAGCGGGGCGGCGCCGGGGCTCGAGTCGACGTCCTCGGCGTGGACGATGCCGCGCCCGGCGGTCATCCAGTTCACGTCCCCAGGGTGGATGTCCTGCACCGAGCCCACCGAGTCGCGGTGACGGATGGCGCCGGAGAACAGGTACGTCACCGTCTGGAGTCCCACGTGGGGATGGGGCGGCACGGACAT
>NZ_SRLW01000034.1:0-47284 GCF_006518215.1 Myxococcus sp. AB025B | reverse complement strand
CCCCCACGCCCGTCCCCGTGAAGGAGGACAAGGGCACCGCCGTGGCCCACGTCGAGACGTCGGCGGAGAAGCCCTCGTCCGCGCTCATCGGCGCCATCGAGAAGCTCGCCCGCGAGCCGTCTCCAATCATCCCGCGCCTGGACCCCACCACCCCCGTGGGCGGTGAGCCGTCCGGTGAGAGCAAGGGCGGCCTCGACGCCGCCGTCGCCTCGGCGCTGGCCTCCAAGGAGACCCAGAAGCCGGTGGAGACGACGAAGGCCGCCGCGGTGACGAAGCCGGCCGAGCCGGCATCGCAGTCCGCGCAGGTGGAGGTCGCCTCGGCGAAGTCGGAGACGCCTCGCGCGCAGGAGCGCCGCCCGGAGCCCGAGCCCGTCAAGGTCGCCGAGGCCCCGAAGGCCGAGCAGAAGAGTCCCGTCGAGCCTCCCAGGCCCATCACCCGTCCCGTCGACGACGAGGTCGCGCAGGCCCGTCTCAAGGCCGTGGCGAAGCAGTCGCGCCGCGCGGAGCTGACGCTGGCGGAGCAGCTCGGGCTGAAGGTCCGACGCGTCATCATCGACCCCGGCCACGGCGGACACGACACGGGCGCCATCGGCAAGGAGGGGACGCGAGAGAAGGACGTGGCCCTGTCCATCTCCCTCAAGCTGGCGGACCACCTCCGCGAGAAGGGCCTGGAGGTGGTGCTGACGCGTGAGGATGATCGCTTCATCCGCCTGGAGGACCGCGCGAAGTTCGCCAACACCGAGCGCGGTGATTTGTTCATCTCCGTCCACTGCAACGCGGCGGTCAGCCGGAAGCTGCGCGGCATCGAGACGTACACGCTGAACACGTCCGCGGACCGCTACTCCATCCGCCTGGCCGCGCGGGAGAATGCGTCGTCCGAGAAGGGCATCAGTGATTTGCAGTTCATCCTCGCGGACCTGGCGACCAAGGCGAACACCGAGGAGTCCTCGCGGCTGGCGAACCAGGTGCAGCGCAGCCTGGTGACGGAGCTGTCCGGGAAGTACTCGGGCATCAAGGGCCTGGGCCACAAGGAGGCGCTGTTCTACGTGCTGCTCGGCGTGAAGATGCCGGCCATCCTCGTGGAGACCGCGTTCCTGTCCAACCCGGACGAGGAGAAGCGGCTGGCCTCCGGCGCGTACCAGACGGACGTCGCCAAGGCGATTGCCCACGGCGTGGAGGAGTTCCTCGGCGACCGCAACCGCGTGGCGAAGGTGGACTGACGCCTCAGTCCCGCGACAGCACCAGGCTCACCAGCGCACCCAGGCACGCCAGGGTCCGCACGTGATTCCAGGCCGTCCACTCCGACTGGTAGCGCGCCCAGTACGCCGGAGCCTCCGCGCTGTCCGCGGAGAGCCTCGCCAGCGCGTCGTTGCGCGGGACGTTGAACCCGGCCGTCACCCCGAAGCAGCCCACCAGGTAGAGCAGGCCGCCCAGCAGTCGCAGGCGCGCGGCCGGCTGGGCCCAGGTGAACACCGAGGACACCACCAGCCCCGCGCAGACGAGGGCCGTGGCCATGAACACCCCCAGGAACACGCTCGGCATCACGGCGGTGTTGATGCCTTGCATGGCGGCGATGCCCGTCGCCGGAGGCACTCGCGCCAGGCCCTTCATCACGAAGGTGGAGAAGGCGAAGAACACGCCCGCCATCAGGCCGCAGCCGAGCAGGGACGCCCACGTCAGGAGGGGCAGCAGGGTTTCGAGCATGGCGTTCACCGGAGCGTGGCGACGAAGTCCTCGAACCGCGTCGGGGTCGTGTTGTCGGGAGTCCTGCCCGCGCGAGGCTGGATGCGCCCCTCGTTGAAGGCGCGCGTCATCTCGACATAGAGCCCGGCGAACGTCTCGGAGATTCCGGCCTGCATGAGCGCCTGGCGCATTCCCTCGGGCGGGAGCTGCACGTAGTCGAGGCCGGGGCGACCCAGTCGGTCTCCGAGGATGCGGGTGGCCTCGCGGTAGCTCATGTCCTTTGGACCGAGCAGCTCGCGGATGACGACGCCCGTCCAGTCGCGTCGAACGAGCGCTCGGGCAGCGACCTCCGCGATGTCGCGTGACGCAATCATCGGGAGAGCGAGGTCCGGCGTGACGGAGTCCGCGTTGACGCCCTCGTGCTCGATGACGGGCAGCGCGTCGAGGAGGTTCTCGAAGAAGGACACCGGACGCAGCAGCAGCACGTGCGCGTCCTTCAGCGTCCGGAGCCGCTGCTCCTGCGCATGCAGCGTGGCGAGCAGGCCCGTGCCCGCGGCCAGGTCCGCGCCCAGGCTGCTCAGCGCGACGACGTGCCGCACGCCGCTGTCACGCAGCGCCTGGACGATGGCCTCGCCCTTGCGGCGCTGGGCTTCGTGGTAGCTCGCGGACTCGCGGTCCGTCGGGAGCAGCGTGTAGACGGCCTGGGCGCCACGGAAGGCTCGCGTCAGGTACGCCGCGTCCTCCGAATCCCCCGCGAGCACCTGGGCGCCTTTCGCCGCCAGCTCGCCCAGGCGCTCCTCCGAGCGTCCCAGGGCCAGCACGTCCTGGCCCGCCTCCAGCAACAGCTCCACCACCTTCTTGCCGGTGTTCCCGGTCGCTCCCATCACGGTCAGCATGTGTTCTCCCGAGGCCCGAGGCCCCCACGGCATTGGCTTGCCTGGAGTCCAATATCGGGTCTGGAGGCAGGACTCTCAATGACGCCAAGTCGCTGGTTCATGCTCATCCGTCCAGGACAGACTGGACTTGGAGGAGGGCAGGGCGCATCGTCAGGGCATGGCGGAACTCAGACCCCCGGTCGACGCGCTGGGCGAGGCGTTGCACTTCCTGCGGATGAGCGGCACGTTCTATTGCCGCTCGGAGCTGACGGCACCGTGGGGGCTCGACCTTCCCGCGACGGAGGGGAGCCTCATGTTCCACGTCGTCACCACGGGACAGTGCTGGCTCGAGGTCGAAGGCGTGGAGGCGCGGCTGCTCCAGCCGGGCACGTTCGCGCTCGTGCCGCATGGCGCGGGACATCGATTGGTGCACGAGCGCGGCGGCCCCGCGCGCAGGCTCGAGGAGCTCTCCGAGGAGCTGGTGAGCGAGCGCTACTCCATTCTCCGGCACGGCGGTGGTGGCGCTCCCACGACGCTCATCTGCGGCGCCGTCCGGCTCGACCATCCCGCCGCGCGACACCTCATGTCCCTGTTGCCGGGCATCATCCTGGTGGAGCCGTCCAACTCACCGCGCATGGACTGGCTCCAGAGCACGCTGCGCTTCATGGCCGCGGAGGCCCAGGAACTTCGGCCCGGTGGTGAGACGGTCATCACGCGGCTCGCGGACGTGCTCGTGGTGCAGGCCCTGCGCGAGTGGATGGCGCAGGACTCCCAGGCGAAGTCAGGGTGGTTGGGCGCGCTTCAGGACCCGGATGTGGGCCGCGCGCTCGCGCTCATCCACCGCGAGCCCTCGCGTCCGTGGACGGTGGCCTCGCTGGCGTCGAGCGTGGCGATGTCCCGCTCCGCGTTCTCCGCGCGCTTCACCCAGCGGGTCGGCGAGCCGCCCATGCACTACCTTGCGCGGTGGCGGATGTACGTCGCGCACTCGGCGCTCAAGGACGAGCGCCCCGGACTGGGCGAGCTCGCCACGCGCATGGGCTATCAGTCCGAGGCCGCGTTCAGTCGCGCCTTCAAGCGCTTCATGGGCGTGTCTCCCGGCGCGGTCCGGAGGACGGGCTCGCCCACGCTCCGGGCCTGACGTCAGAGGCCGATGGCGCTCATCGGGATTCGGTACATGTCCCCGGTGCCATTGCCGATGCCCTGGAGGCTGGCGTCATCCCTGGGCGTGTCGAAGCGCTCGCCCACGTCTCCGGAGAACGGCCGCGTGCTGCTGAAGTAGAGCCACTTCCCGTCCGGCGACACGCTGTGGTTGTACTCGCTGTCGCGCGTGTTGATGCCCGCGCACAGCCGCCGCGCGGGCTCCCACTTGCCGTCGACCTTGCGGCTTAGGAACAGGTCATATCGGCCCAGGCCATCGGGTCGTCGCAGGGCGCTGAAGATGAGGTAGCTCTCGTCGGGGGCGATCCACGGCTCCAGCTCGTGCATCGAGGAGTTGATGGCGGCCCCCAGGTTCTCCGGCGGCTGGTAGGCCCCGTCGACCTGGCGGGAGACCCACAGGTCGCTGCCTCCGTGCGTACCCTGGAGGTCTCCGCCGAAGTAGAGGTTGCCGTTCGCGGCGACCGCCGGAGACCACTCGTCACGGCTCTTGTCGTTGACGGGCGCGGGCAGCCGGCGTGCGTCCTCCCACTCACCATCGGCGCCCAGGGACGCGGACCAGATGTCGTAGCTGGCACGAGGCCCGGGCTCGCCCGGCTCGGGGCGGTCCGAGATGAAGAACACCGTGCGCCCGTCCGGCGACAGATGCGGGTCCGCGTTGCTCCATTCCCTGGCGAAGCGCGGGAGCTCCGGCCGCGACCAGCGTCCCTTGGCGTCGAGCCGCGTCTCGTACATCGTGAAGCGCTCGAAGGCATCATCCGCGCGGCCGAAGAGCACGCGCCGTTGGTCCGGCGAGAAGGCCATGAAGAAGTCCCAGGCGCCGGTGGTGAAGAGGCCCGCGCCGTAGAGCTCCGGCGTGCAGGTGTCCGCGCGCTTCGCGCCTGTCACCCGCGCACCGCCTGGGTGCGCGCCGCACCCCAGGCCCAGCAATCCCAACGTCACCAGCACGCCGCGCATCGACCCCACCATGTGCCACTCCTCCTGAACGACGATTCCGTCCCTCGGAGGTCGGAGTAGCATCGGCCCATGACGCGAAACTTTGGGAATGTTGCCGTGCTCCCCGAGCGCGCCCCCGGCTACCACGTGCTGGGGGAGGGCGAGGCGTTCGACGTCAGCGACTGCGTCTGTCGCGCGGGCTGCCACAGTCCCGTCGTCGAAGGCGCGCACGCGCGGGTCTGCGTCAGCGTCGTGCTGTCCGGAGCCTTCCACGCGCGAGGCCCCGAAGGGGACGCGGTGGTGGGACCGGGCTCTCTGCTGCTCGGAAATCGCGCGGCGCCGTATGAGTTCCGCCACGTCGTTGACGGCGGAGATCGCTCGCTCGTCATCGAGTACTCGGACGCGATGCTGGACGAGGCCCTCCTGGGGTCCCGGGCGGAGGACACGCGCCCCTTCGAGCGGACGAGCGTCCCTGGTTCGCTCGGGTCGCTGGAGGCGGTCCTCCTGGCGCGGCAGGCCCTGGCTCCGGGCGACGCGGAGGAGCTGCGCGAGGTGGTGCTGTCCGTGCTGGACGTCGCGCTGCGCCTGGGCGGTGCGCCCACCGCGACACGGGTGGAGCTCTCCGAGCGACAGGCCCGGAGCGTGGCGCGTGTGCTGCGCTACCTCGAGGACCATGTCTCGGACGACTGCTCGCTGGAGACACTGGCGAGCATCGCGGGGCTGACGCGCTTCCACTTCCTGCGCGTGTTCCGAGCGGTGACGGGACAGACGCCCCGGCAGTGGGTCATCGCCATGCGGTTGCGCCTGGCGGCGAATCTACTCAGGGCAAGTCGGACCCGGGTCACGGACATCGCACTGGAATCCGGCTTCGGTGACCTGTCCCATTTCACGATGAGCTTCACGCGAGCGTTCGGTATTTCACCTCGGGCCTACCGGGTGCGTGCACTTGAACGCGGGTGAATCCCCGCCTTGGAATCCATCGGCACCGGCGGGATGATTCCCGGGCACCCTTCGAGATGTGAGGACCCGTGGCGAACCGTGCCCCGTCGTTGGATGAGTCCGTGTCCCGCCTTTCCTCCTCGGACCCGCGAGGCGTGTCGGAGGCTCTGGAGACGCTGGGCGACGCGCTCTGCGCGGAGGATCATCAGGTCCGTGAGCGGGTCGCGCGGCTGCTCCTGAAGGAGCTGGAGCGTCCGGAGGCGACGAAGGCCCACGCCCCCATCCTCCACCTGCTCCAGACGACCTGGTGGCCACCGCCCGTGTCCCTGACGCAGCCCGCGATGGAGGCGGTGCTGTCCGCGGTGTCCCGCATGGATGCCGAGGCGCCCGCGCTGGACGACGCCGCGCTGCTCGTGGCGAACCTGTACCGCATGGCACCCCTGCCATTGAGTGCGCTGGAGCAGGCGCTGGGGCACGAGCAGCCCTCCGTCCGACGCGTGGCCGCTGGCGTCGTGGGCCGCGTGGGCGAGTCCGCCGTGTCGCTGCTGCCGCGCCTGCTGACCGCGTTGGAGGATGTGGAGCCGGTGGCCGGGGCCGCGCTCGAGTCGCTCGGTTCGCTCGCACCCGCGGCGCCGCGGCTGGCCGTGCCCGCGCTCGTGGACCAGGTGGGGCGCGCCGAGGGCACGCGTCAGTACCTGGCGCTGATGTCCCTGCGCAGCCTGCTGGAGGACGACCGCCGCGAGGGCCAGGCCGCGCCCGAGCTGGCCGCGCTGGAGCCCGTGCTGCTGAAGTCGGCCGAGGACCCGCAGGCGCCCATCCGGTTGGAGTCCGTGTCGTTGCTCGGACTGGGGCGACTGTCCTCGCTCGCGACGGTGGCCATGCTGCGCAGGCATCTGCTGGACGAGAGCCCTCGTGTGGCCGCCAGCGCCGCGGTGGCGCTGCTGCGGGTCGGCGCGCCTCCGCTGGAGGCCGCCACGCTGCTGTCGACGCTGCTCACCTCGGAGGCCTCGGAGAAGGACACGGCGGCGCTCACCGCGCTGGAGGGCGTGGAGTCCGCCACGCTCGGCCGCATCCGGGACTCGCTGGAGCAGGCCGCGAACAAGGCGAAGGGGCTGGTCGCCGAGGCCATCCGCGAGCTCCTGCTGGCCTGAGATATTTCAGGAAACCCCTGGAACTTCGCCTTCGCGCCCCTGGGCGGCGTGGAGTTCGAGCTGGGCATCGTCCCGTACTGCTGGGGCAACGTGGGCTGCTGAGCCCCCGGAACGACAGGGGCCCGGGACGTCCTTTCACGGACGTGGCCCGGGCCCGTGGGCCCTTCATCGACGCGTGACGCGAGGACTCAGCGAGGGCGCTTGCTCTCCTGGAACGTGACCTCGAGCGGCAGCTCCTTGCCGTCGCGAATCACGCGGGCCTCCACCGTCTCTCCGGGCTTGGAGGCGTTGAGGACGAACATCAGGTCCTCCACGCCGCCGATGACGTGCTTGCCCAGCTTCACCAGGACGTCGCCGCGCAGCATGCCGGCCTGGTCCGCCGCGCCCCCCGCGCGCACGCCCGCCAGCAACATGCCCTTCAGCCCGTTCGGCGGGCCCGCGTAGTCCGGCACCGTGCCGAGCGACGCGTTGAAGCTGCGCAGGTCTCCGCGCGGCGTGGGGGAGGGGACCTTGCGGTACGTCAGCGTGGTGGCGCCATCCAGGCCCAGCGCGACCCTGGAGGCGACCTGCGCCACCTGCGCGGTGCCCACGGCGTTGAGCCCCTCCACCGTGTCGGAGGGCTTGTGGTAGTCCGTGTGCGTCCCGGTGAAGAAGTGCAGCACCGGGACGCCCGACGCGTAGAAGGGCGAGTGGTCGCTGGGGCCGTAGCCATCACCGCTCGGGTTGCACGTCACGCGCGCCTCGGCGCACGCGCGGGTGAGCAGCGGGGCCCACTCGCTCGCGGACTCGGCGCCCAGCACGGAGAGCCCGCCCGAGCGCAGCCGGCCCACCATGTCCAGGTTCAGCATCGCGGCCACCTGCTTCATGCCCGCGTCGCCCAGCTGGCGGGTGAAGTGCGTGGAGCCCAGCAGGCCCGACTCCTCACCCGAGAAGGCCAGGAACAGCACGTCGCGCTTCAGCTCGGCGCGGCGCTCCTTCAGCGTGCGGGCGATCTCCAGCAGGCCCGCGACGCCCGAGGCGTTGTCGTCCGCGCCGACGTGCGGCTCGTGCCGGTCCGGCGTCAGCGAGCCACGGCCCCCGAAGCCCAGGTGGTCATAGTGCGCGCCCACCACGATGACGCCGGGCACCTTGCCCTCGCCAGCCTCCAGCAGTCCCGCGACGTTGAACGCCGAGCGCTGCTCGACCTCCAGCTTCACGCCGACCGCCGCGTCCACGCGCTGGCCCTTGGTGAGCGAGGCCCACACCGGCTCCAGCGCCGCGCGCTTCACCACGACGACCGGCAGCCCCGCGTCGCCAGGACCCTCGGGGTGCAGCGCGGGCAGGGTCGCCTCGGGCGGCATCTGCCACTCCTTGGGCGTGGGCGTCGGAGCCTGCGGCCAGTCCACCACGATGAGCGCCTTCGCGCCCCGCTGCGCCGCCTGCCACGCCTTGTAGCGGAGGTCGCCGAAGCGCCGCTGCTTGTCCGTGTCGGCGAACGCCGCCGTGTCCGGGACGAAGCGCCGCACCACGACGAGCTTCCCCTTCACCGACAGCTTCGCGTAGTCGTCCACGGAGAGCGACGGCTCCACGATGCCGTAGTTGGCGAACACCAGCGCGCCCCGCGCCTGCTGCTGCGCGGAGAAGCCGAGCACGCTGAACGCATCGCCCGTGAGCGCCGTCTTGCCGATGCGCACCTCGGTGCCGACGACGGGCTTCACCGCGGTGACGACGGGGAACGCCTGACGGAAGGAGTCCGAGTCCCCCGCGGGCTTCAGGCCCAGCTCCTGGAAGCGCTTCTCGATGTAGCCGCCGGCGGCCTCGATGCCATCCGTGCCGATGCCACGGCCCTCGCGCTCGGACGCGGCCAGCCAGGTGACGTCCTGATGGACGCGGTCCGCGGCGGACGCGGTGGTGGACACGGGCTTCGCGTCCTCCACCCACCGGGCGATGAACAGGTTGGTGTCGCTCTTGCCCGGCGCGGTGGCGCGGTTGCTGGAGAATGCCAGCCACTTGCCGTCCGGCGAGAACATCGGGAAGCCATCGAAGCCCGGCGCGTGGGTGATGCGCTCCAGGTTCGAGCCATCGATGTCCACCGCCCAGATGTCGAACTCACGGCCCTTCGGGTCGCCGTGGTTGGACGAAAACAGGATGCGCCGGCCGTTGGGGTGGAAGAAGGGCGCGAAGGCGGCGCCGTTCAGCCAGGTGATCTGCCTGGCCTCGGAGCCGTCCGCGTTGGCCACGTACAGCTCCAGCTTCGTCGGCCGCACCAGCCCGTTCTCAAGCAGGGACTTGTAGTCGTCGAGCGCCTTGCCCGGCGCCGGCCGCGACGCGCGCCAGACGATCTTGGAGCAGTCCGCGTTGAAGAACGCGCCCCCGTCGTAGCCGGGCGTGTGCGTCAGCCGCTTCACGTTCTTCCCGTCGCGGTCCATCCGGTACAGCTCCAGGTCTCCATCCCGCACGGAGGTGAAGAGGATGGAGCCGTCCTTCGCGCAGACGGTGCCCTCGGCGTCGTAGCCCGGCGTCTGGGTCAACCGCGTCAGGCCCGAGCCATCCGCGTTCGACTTGAAGACGTCGTACGAGTCGTAGAGGGCCCAGACGTAGCCCATCGAGTGGTCCGGCTTGGGAGGGCACGCGGCGCCGCCCAGGTGCGTGGACGCGTAGATGACCTCCTGGTCCCCGGGCAGGAAGTGCGCGCACGTGGTGGCGCCCTCGCCGCTGGAGACGGGGGACACCTTGGCGGCCGCGCCGCTCGCCGGGTCCACCTCCATGCGGTAGATGCGGTCGCACCCCATGCCCTCGTGACGGGCCTGGAGCGAGAGCTGCTTGCCGTCGAAGGACCAGTACGCCTCCGCGTTCTCGCCGCCGAACGTCATCTGCCGCAGGTCCGCCAGCCGGACCTCTTCCGGCAACGCGGGAACCTGCGACGCGGTGGAGTCCGAGCCCGGTGCCGTGGTGCTCGAGGAGGTGGCGCACGACGTCAGTGCCAATAAGGACAGGAGTGAACGCTTCATGGGGCGCGACCATGTCAAAGGCCGCGCCCACACTCAACGTCCCGCCCCGGTTTCGTGAAGCGTCCCTACTGGAGCACCGCGAGCAGGTCACCGCCCTGGACCGCGGCCTTCAGCGTGGTGGCCACCTCCGCGATGGTGCCCGCGCGAGGCGCGCGCACCACCGTCTCCATCTTCATCGCCTCCAGCGTGACGAGCGGCGCGCCGGACTCCACGCTGGCCCCGGCCTTCACGTGCACCGCGATGACGGTGCCCGGCATGCTCGCGGCGACGTGGTTGGGGTTGGCGCGGTCCGCCTGCCGACGCGCCTCCACGCGCGCGGCGCGGCTCCGGTCGCGCACCTGCACCGTGCGGTTGTGGCCGTTGAGCGCGAAGTAGACGGTGCGCAGGCCGTCCTCGTCCGGTTCGCCCACCGCGGACAGGCTGATGACCAGCGTCTTGCCCGGCTCCAGGTCCACCCAGATCTCCTGACCGACCTCCATGCCGTAGAAGTAGTTCGGCGTGTCGAGGATGGACACGTCCTCGAACCGGCCCGCGTCGTCCAGGTAGCCGGCCATCACGCGCGGATAGAGCGCGCTGGAGATGGCGTCCGCGTGGGAGATGGGCTGGCCCGTCTTCTTCGCCAGCTCCGCGCGCAGCGCCTCCAGGTCCAGCGCGGGCATGCTCGCCGACGGGCGGCCCTCCACGCGCGGCAGGCCCTTGAGCACCGCGGCGCGCAGGTCCTCGGGGAAGCCGTTGGGCGGCTGGCCCAATTCGCCGCGGAAGTAGCCCACGACGCTGGAGGGGAAGTCGAGCCGGGGCGCCTCGGCGATGAGCTTCTGGTGGGTGAGCGTGGCGACCTCCGCGAGCGTGGCCGCGCGCACCATCAGGTCGTTCTTCAGGAGGAAGATGGCGAAGTCGCCCACCATCTTCGACGACGGCGTCACCTTGGGGATGTCGCCCACCAGCACGTTGACCAGCGCGAACGCGTCCTTCACGTCGTTCCACCGGCTCAAGAGCCCCATCTCCGCCACCTGCGGTCGGAGGTTGGAGTACTGACCGCCCGGAATCTCGTGGTAGTAGACCTCGCTCGTCGTGCTCTTGAGGCCGCTCTCGAAGGGGGCGTAGTACTCGCGCACGTCCTCCCAGTAGTTGGCGAGCGGCTGCAGCCGCGCGTTGGCAAGGCCCGTCTCGCGCGGGTGGCCGCGCAGGGCGCTGACCAGCGCGTTGAGGCTGGGCTGGCTGGTGAGGCCCGCCATGCTGCCCAGCGCCACGTCGACGATGTGCACGCCGTGTTCAATCGCCTCCAGGTAGCTGGCGACGCCGTTGCCCGCGGTGTCGTGCATGTGCAGGTGGATGGGCAGCTTCGTCACCTCGCGCAGGCGGTCCATCAGCATGGCCGCGGCGCGGGGGCGCAAGAGGCCCGCCATGTCCTTGATGCACAGGAAGTGGGCGCCCGAGTCCTCGATGCGCCTGGCCAGGTCCGCGTAGTAGTCCAGCGTGTACTTCTTGCGCTTGGGGTTGGCGACGTCGCCCGTGTAGCAGATGGCCACCTCCGCCACCTTGCCCGTCTTGAGCACGCGCTGGATGGACACCTCCATGCTGCCCAGATCATTGAGGCTGTCGAAGATGCGGAAGACGTCCACGCCCGCCTCGGCCGCCTCGTCGATGAAGGCCTCCACCACGTTGTTCGGATAGCTGGTGTAGCCCACGGCGTTGGCGCCGCGCAGCAGCATCTGGAGGAGCAGGTTGGGCGCGGCGGCCTTGAGCGAGCGCAGCCGCGCCCACGGGTCCTCGTTGAGGAAGCGGTACGACGTGTCGAACGTGGCGCCGCCCCAGCTCTCCAGGCTGAACAGCTCCGAGGCCAGGTGCGCGGTGGCCGGCGCCACGCGCAGGATGTCGCGCGTGCGCATGCGCGTGGCCAGCAGCGACTGGTGCGCGTCCCGCATGGTGGTGTCCGTCAGGAGCACGCGCTTCTGCGCGAGCACCCACTCGGCCAGCCCCCGGGGGCCCTTCTCCGCGAGGATCTGCGCGGTGCCCTTCGGCACGGGGCCGGGCGGCGCCACCGGCACGCGGGGCTCCATGAACTGGGTGGGCTTGAGCCGCTGGTGCTTCTTGATGGTGGGGTGGCCGTTGACGATGACCTCGGCCAGGTACGTGAGCAGCTTGCTGGCGCGATCCCTCCGGGGCGTGAGCTGGAACAGCTCCGGCGTCTCGTCGATGAAGCGCGTGTACGTCTCACCGGCCTGGAAGGCGGGGTGGCGCAGCACGTTCTCCAGGAAGGGCAGGTTGGTCTTCACGCCGCGGATGCGGAACTCGCGCAGCGCGCGCTGGCCCTTCATCACCGCGCCCTCGAACGTGGGCGCGTAGGCGATGACCTTGACCAGCATGGAGTCGTAGAACGGCGAGATGTGCGCGTTGGTGTAGCCGTTGGAGCCGTCCAGGCGGATGCCGAAGCCGGTGGCCGCGCGCCACGCGGTGATGATGCCCGCGTCCGGCATGAAGTTGTTGGACGGGTCCTCCGTGGTGACGCGCAGCTGCACCGCGTAGCCGCGCGGCTGGAGCGACGCCTGCGAGGTGATGCCCACCTCGGGTGAGCCGAGCGCGTAGCCCTCCGCGATGCGGATCTGGCTCTGCACCAGGTCCACGCCCGTCACCTGCTCGGTGACGGTGTGCTCCACCTGGAGCCGCGCGTTGCACTCGATGAAGTAGAAGTGGCTGTCGGAGACGAGGAACTCCGCGGTGCCCGCGCTGCTGTAGCCCGCCTCGCGCGCCAGCCGCACCGCCGCGTCGCAGATGGCGCTTCGCAGGGCGGGGGCCAGGTTGGGCGCGGGGGCGATCTCGATGACCTTCTGGTGCCGGCGCTGCACCGAGCAGTCGCGCTCGTGCAGGTGGACCAGGCCGCCATGGAGGTCCCCGAGCAGTTGCACCTCGATGTGGCGCACGCGCTCCAGGAACTTCTCCAGGAACACCGCCGAGGAGCCGAAGGCGCTCTGGGCCTCGGAGCGCGCGGACGTGAGCGCCGCCTCCAGCTCCTTCTCCTCGCGCACCACGCGCATGCCGCGCCCGCCGCCGCCGTGGGCGGCCTTCACCAGCACCGGGCCGCCGTGCTCCTGGAAGAACCGGCGCGCCTGGGCGAGCACACTCGCGTCGTCGCCCTCCAGCGTGGTGCCCGGCACGGTGGGCACGCCGACCTGCTTCGCCAGCTGCTTGGCGGCGACCTTGTCGCCCATGGTCCGCACGACGGCGGAGGTGGGGCCGATGAAGCGGATGCCCCGGCGCTCGCAGGCCTCGGCGAACCCAGCGTTCTCCGACAGGAAGCCGTAGCCGGGGTGGATGGCGTCCACGCCGGCGCGCTCGGCCACGTCGAGGATTTCATCGATGCCCAGGTAGGCCTCCACGGGGCGCTTGCCTCGGCCCACCAGGTAGGCCTCGTCCGCCTTGTGGCGGTGCTCGTGGGTCCGGTCCTCGTCGCTGTAGATGGCGACGGTGCGGATGCCGAGCTCGTTGCAGGCCCGGAACACGCGGATGGCGATCTCGCCGCGGTTGGCGCACAGCACTTTCTGGATGGGTCGGATGGAAGAGGGAGCCATGGCTTGGGTCCAGGGGATAGGGCGGCTGGGGGCCCGGTGCAACCGGTCCGAGGGCGGACGTCGGGTTCAAGTCAGTGGGGCCACCTTGACGGCCCGGAGGTGACCGGCGCAAATCGGGCCATGGACACCTCCGTGAACTCATCCTCCGGGCGCCGCGTGGCGGGCCCCCGGGGACTGCCCGTCCTGGGGAGCTTCTTCCCCATGCTGAACGAGCCCCTGGCGCTCGCGAACAAGCTCCATGCCGAGTACGGCGACGTGTCCCTCGTCCGGGTCTACGGCACCCCCATCGCGTTCCTGCGAAACCCCGTGGACGTCAAGCGGGTGCTCATCGACGAGCCGCAGCTGTTCCCCAAGCCGCGCATCGAGAACCCCTTCAACGGCAATGGGTTGACGGTGAGCCGGGGGGACCACTGGAAGCGCCAGCGGCACATGGTCCAGCCGCTGTTCAGCAAGGAGAAGGTGCGCCTGTGGTCCGGGCTGTTCTCGGACGAGCTGCACAAGGGGGTGGAGCGGTGGATGGCGCTGGGCGCGAAGGGGGAGTCCTTCGACATGTACACGGAGGCCGCGCGCCTGATGTTCGGGGTGATGTGGCGCACGTGCTTCGACGAGAACCCCCGCGAGGAGCACTTCGCGCGCATCATGGACGCCATCGACGTGTTCGGCCGGCGCCACACGCCGTGGGGCGTGCTGTTCTACAAGCTCCTGCCCCGCTTCGACCCGAAGGCCCCGCGCATGGGCATGGCGCTGTGGCTCATCAACGGGTGGATCTACGGCCGGCTGAGCAAGCGCCGGGAGCGCGGCACCCGCGACGGCGACATCACGCTGCTGTCCATGCTGGTGGAGTCGCGCGCGCGGGAGACCGGCGAGTCGATGAACGACAAGGAGGTGCGCGACGAGATCGTGAACCTCTTCGGCGCGAGCTTCGAGATGATTGCCACGTCGCTCACCTGGGCGGTGCACGCGTGCACCCAGTACCCGGACGTGGTGCGCCGCATCCGCGAGGAGGTGCGGGAGGTGTGCGGCGACGAGGCGCCGAAATACGAAGACGTGGCGAAGCTCCCGTACACCACGCGGGTGGTGCAGGAGATCAACCGGCTGAGCCCCCCGGCGTGGACCATCCTGCGCGAGACGGCGGAGGACGTGGAGGTCGGCGGCGTGATGCTCCCGAAGGGGACGCAGCTGCTCATGTGCCCGTACGCCATCCACCGGCACCCGGACCACTGGAAGGACGCGGAGACGTTCGACCCGGACCGCTTCCTGCCGGAGCGGCAGGTGGGGCAGCACAAGTGCGCCTACGTGCCCTTCGGAGCGGGGCAGCGCATCTGCGTGGGCCAGCACATGTCCCAGGTGGACACGGTGCAGACGCTGGCCTTGCTGCTGCAGCGCTGCGACGTGGAGTACCTGGGCCGCACGCCGGTGGAGTGGCAGACGCGGCTGACCTTCGTCCCCAAGCGCGGCATGCCCGTGCGGGTGCGCGCGCGCCAGGGCTGAAGCGGCCTCTTCAGGAGGCCTGGGGGCCGGCGCTCGGCGCGGTGGCCGCGTCGGGGCCGGCCTCCTCGTAGTCGAGGTCGCGGTGGAAGGTCTCCTCGATGCGGGTGAGGGCCAGCAGGGCCAGGCCGAAGCAGATGCTGCCCACGGTGAGGGCGGCGGCGGGCACGCTGATGTGGCCCTTCAGGACGGCGAAGCCACTGGCGGCGATGGCGGCGGAGCCGCGGACGAAGTTGGGCACCGTCGTGGCCACCGTGCCGCGGATGTTGGTGCCGAACTGCTCGGCGGCCATGGTCACCAGCACCGCCCAGTAGCCCACCATGATGCCGATGAGGAAGCTCAAGATGTAGACCAGGGTGCTGGTGAGCCCGGGCACCAGCCCGTAGACGAGCATCAGCAGGAAGCCGCCGACCAGGTTGAGCGCCACGGCGCGCTTGCGGCTCTTGAGCCACTGGCTGAAGAGGCCCGCGAGCAGGTCGCCAATCGTCAGACCGATGGAGCCGTAGAGGATGGCGTTGCCGGCCGTCACGGTGCCCTGGACGTTGAGGCCCGCGGTGAGCTCCGGCGCGAAGGTGAAGAGGATGCCCGTGGTGAAGTAGATGGGCACGCCGATGAGGATGCAGCAGATGTACTTGAGGAAGCGGTTGCCCTGCAGCAAGAGCAGCGGGTTGGCGCGCGACGGGTCCGTCTTCTTGGTGAACAGCTCCGACTCGGAGACCTTGAAGCGGGCGAACAGCAGCGCGATGCCCATGATGCCGCCGGTGAAGTAGGCCACCTTCCAGTTGAGGTGCTGCCCCACGAAGGCCGCGGCGACGATGCCGAGCATGCCGAGCGTCGCGACGATGGTGGTGCCCAGGCCACGCTTCTCCTTGGGGAGCGACTCGGCGACCAGGGTGATGGCCGCGCCCAGCTCGCCCGCGAGCCCCACGCCGCCCAGGAAGCGGAACACCGCGTAGCTCGTCACGTCCCAGGCGAAGGCGTTGGCCAGGTTGGCGAACGAGTACAGCAGGATGGAGCCGAACATGACGGAGAGCCGTCCGCGCTTGTCGGCGAGCACGCCCCACAGCAGGCCGCCCACCATCATCCCCACCATCTGGCAGTTGTAGATGAGGATGCCCTTCGACAGCACCTCCTCCGGGCTGGTGATGCCGATGTCGCGGAGCGAGGCGGCGCGCACCACGCCGAACAACGTGATGTCGAAGAGGTCGACGAAGTAGCCGAGCCCCGCCACCAGCACCGTCAGGTTCAGGACCGAGCGCAGCTCACGCAGGAATTTCATGAGCACCATTCAATGGGTTGGGTCGCCCTGCGGCAAGGCCGATTCTTTCGACGCAGCGCGTGCAAAAGCGGCCCGCTTGCAAGGGGCTGGAAAATATGAACTTTGATTCAGGTCTCATCCCCGGCGGGGGCGGTTTCGTCCCGCCTGGGGGCGGTTTCGTCACTCTCCTCCCGGCCGTTTCCCGGGGGGCCGGTATCTCCGTGGACCACCGGAGCCCCATCGACGGGGCCCGTGGCGGGTCGAAGGAGAGACACCATGAGAGGCGTGAACGCGGTAGCGGGGTGGGCGTTGTTCGGCGCGCTGGCGCTGGGGGGCTGCCAGGGTGGGGAGCCACCTGCCGACGGGCCCCAGGAGGAGCTGACGAGCGTGGCGCAGGCCCTCGACAACTGCGTCAACATCCTGCCGGTGATGACGAGCGCGACCAGCCCCTCGGGCATCGTCACCAGCTCCGGGGGATGGACGTCGAACCCCACGATCTACGAGGCGTGGAAGGCGTTCGACAACACGAGCGCCTTCTGGCTGTCCACGAAGAACGTCGCGCCCGCGTGGTTGGCCTACGAGTTCCCGGGGCTGCCGCGCATCGTGCGGCGCTACGCGCTCAGCTACAACAACGGCGGCATCACCTCGCGGGCGCCGCGTGACTGGACGTTCGAGGGTTGGAACGGCAGCGCGTGGGTGGTGCTGGATACGCGCTCGGCGCAGACGGGCTGGGCGGGCGTCGAGCGGCGTCAGTTCGACGTGGCCTCCCCGGGTGCGTACAAGAAGTACCGGCTGAACGTGACGGACGACAACGACGCCCGCGCGGGCATCGAGACCATCTCGCTCAACCTGATGGAGATGTACGAGTGCCGGGCCTTCCCGTCGGTGGATGACCTGTGGACGAACACCTCCGGTGCCACGGGCGGCTTCACCCGCATCCACGACCTGGCGGGCGACCCGGCGGCGCGGACCTACGTCACGGGCATGACCAACGTGGGGCTGCATGGCTCGCCGCTGGTGGGTGGCATGGACGCGTTCCTCACCGCGAGGGACTGGAATGGGAACGTCAGCTTCCACAGGCAGCTGGGCGTGCCGAACGGCATCGTCGTGGGCGAGAGCGTGGCGCGCAACCGGCAGTTCGAGGAGATCTACGTCGCCGGGTACACGAGCGGCTCGCTGCAGGGGGCGCCGCTGCTGGGGACCAAGGACGCGTTCCTGCTGCGCTACCGCTACACGGGGGTGCACGGCTGGACGCGGCAGGTGGGCGCCCCCGGGGCTGGGACGGAGGGGCTAGGCGTGTCCCTCGACCACGTCGACAACGCGTTCCTGGTGGGGCAGACGGACGGAGCGCTGCCGGGAAACACGAAGACGGGCATCGCGGATGGGTTCGTCAGCAAGTTCAACGCGGCGGGCACCCTGCTGTGGACGCGGCAGTTCGGCGTCGCGGGGCAGCGCACGCGCGCCAGTCGGGCCGCCGCGGATGACTCGGGCAACGTCTACGTCGCGGGCATCACCACGGGCAACCTGGATGGACAGGTGCGCACCGGTCCGGAGGACACGTTCATCGTCAAGTACGACGCGGATGGCGTGAAGCAGTGGACGCGGCTGTTGGGGGCGCCGGCCACGAACGCGATCCTCCGGGACGCGGCCGTGGATGTGAACGGCCAGCTCTACGTGACGGGGTACAGCGGTGGCGGCATGGATGGGCTGCCGGTGGGCACGCCCCAGGTGTCGACCTTCGTCGCGCGCTACAGCCCGGCTGGCACGCGGTAATGGGTGAAGGAGCTGGACTCCGGCGCGGGCAACTTCGCCTGGAGCCTCTTCAGCAACCCGTTCGACAACTCCCTCTATGTGGCGGGGACGGGCCACGGGGACGTCAGCTCGCCCACGGACACGGCGGGAGGCGCGGGACATCCGTTCGTCTTCAAGATGGACACGGCGGGCGCCATCCAGTGGATCCGCCAGACGGCGCCGGCGGTGCTCGGCGGCGTGGAGAAGCCCGTGTACCCGATGGGCGTCGTCCTGGATGAGGACGACAACCTGTACCTGGGCGGCTACCTGGAGGGGAACTACGAGGGCAACACGCTCCTGGGCAATCCGGACGGGTTCGTGACGAAGCTGCCCGCGGTCGTGCCTTGAGGCTCACTCCTCTTCGTGGGCGCCGATGTTGAGCACCACGGCGCGGGCGCGGCTGATGCGCTCGCCGTCGGGGTCCTCCTGGCGGAAGGCGGCGAGGCGCTCACGGGCCTCGGCGTAACGGCGCAGGCCGACGAGGGAGGTCAGCTCCGCCTCCCTCGCGTAGCGCAGGTCGTTCTTCTGCGCGGGGGTCGTCGCGCTGGCGCTCCAGGTCTCGTAGTACGTGCGGCACGGAGCCAGGGCCTGGACGCGGAAGCGCGGGTGGTTGTTGTGCTCCAGGCACCGGCGGAGCGCGAGCTTGCGGTGCTCCTCCTGCGTGGGCTGGCCTTTCTTCTCGAGCGCCGTGATGCGCAGGGCCACGGCCTGTTCCTCCGTGGCGAGGTCGGCGCGCATCTTCTCGAAGGCTCGCTGGCCGTCCGCCACGTTGCTCGCGGTGGTGCGCAGCATCAGGTCCACATAGGCCGCCAGGGGGCTGAGTGGCCAGCGGCGCAGGAAGTCCTCGCCCGCGACACGTTGGGCCGCCCAGTCGTCGAGGTATCCGAAGGCCTGGAAGCGGTAGAGCGAGGCCTCCTCGGACGGACGGCGACCGAGTTGCGCGGGCAGGTCGAGCGCGAGGATGCGCTCCGCGTCACGGATCATCGTGCGCCAGCGTCCTCGCGCGCGGGTCAGGTTGAGGAGCTGGAGCGCCGCGGCCGAGCGCTCGTCAGCGGGGAGCTTCGGGTCCTCCATGACGCCACGCAAGCGAGCCTCTTCGTCCTTCACCTCGGGCGCGGCCTTGCGCGCGAGCTCGGCCAGGCGCTGGTCCATCCGGGACAGCTCCTCCTGGGCGTAGGCGAAGTCAGGCGAGCCGGCCAGCGTGGCTCGCAGCAGCCAGGCGCGCTCATCGGGCGAGGTGGTGGCCAAGGCGCGCCCGTAGGTCTCGAGCGCGAGCACGGCGGCCTTGCCCGAAGGGCGTCCCGCGCGTGGCTTCACGGGCTCACGGAGCAGCCGGCCACAGACCTCGTCCTGGAGGGCGAAGATGCGCTCCAGGGGACCGGTGACCTTGGCGGTGTCGAGGACGACGCCCGTCTCCACGTCGATGAAGCGCGCGTTGATGCGGACCTGATTCTCCGCGCGTTGGATGCTGCCGAGCACCAGGGTCCGGGCGCCGACGAGCCGGCCCACGCGGACCGCCGAGGATTCGGTGAGCTGTTGTCGCTCCTGGGCGTTCAGCTCGGCGAGCGCCGCCTCGAGCTGCTCGCGCTCGACGACCTGGACGCGTCCGCTGGCGCGCAGGTCGGAGATCAACGTCTCCGTCATGCCGCGCGCGAGCCAGTCCATGGCCGTGTCGCCGTTGAGGTTGCGGAACGGCATCACCGCGGCGGGACCGGGTGGAGCCTTGGGTGGGGTGGCCGCGAGTGCGGTCTGGGCGCAGAGGAGGAAGAGCAGGAGCGCGCGAGCCGGGCTCATGGGCGAAGCCTCGCGCCCAGCGTCGGAAGCAGCGCGCGCACTCTCGCGGTGAGGGCGTCCTGAACCTCGAAGGGTTGCTGTGCGGGGCCTTCGACGCGCGCGGTGTCGAGCACCTCCCCGGTCTCCACGTGGACGAACCGGGCGGCGACGCGGAGCAGGGGACCGGAGCGCTGGATGCTGCCGAGCACGACGACCTCGGCGCCGATGAGGCGGCCCAGCTGCGCGCGTGTCTCCGGGTCCACGCGGTCCGACTGGTGGAAGTCCTGTTCCTTCATCGGGAGGTCGAGCTGCTCGCGCTCGACGAGGCGAAGTCCGGGATGGGCGCCGATGTCGGTGATGACGGACTCGGCGAGGGCGAGCTCGAGTGACGTGTCCTCGTTGACGTCACGGAACTTCAGGACGCAGATGCTCACCGGGCCCGTGCGTGCGACGGGGCTCGCCACGGAGGGCGATGGTTCGCTCGGGGTAGTCGGGGGCCGCGGGCGGAGCAGGAAGGCCGTGACTCCCGGGAGGGCGAGTCCCACGGCGATGAGCAGGGCGGTTCCCGTGTTCCGCGCGAACCCACCGCGGGGCGCGGGTGCCTTCGTCACATGCAGCGTGCGAGCCCGTCCAGGAGGGGTTCCAGGAACGTGGGAGCGGGAGTCATCGGGCGCGGAGCCCGGGGGCGTCGTGTTCACGGAGTCGGAGGAGCATAGCCGAACGCTCCGTCATCCACGCGAGGCCCGCACGCGGGTCATGACAGGCCTCGCGTGTTCAGCGGCTACTCGAAGTCGGCCTGCTCGTAGACCAGCACCGTCCCCGAATGGGCGAAGAGGATGACGTAGGCCTGGTAGTACCGGGGGAGACGATAGTGCTGGTAGGCGGCGACGAAGACCGCCTCCTCACCGTCCCACCAGTTGTTCAGGTAGGCGTCCGCCAGCGGCTGGAAGGGGTAGTAGAGCCGGGTCGCGAACTGCTCGTACGTGATCGTGCCGGCGCTGACGAGGTTGGGATTGAAGCCCGGCATCGCCTGGATGGCGCGCGCGGCCATCTCCACCGTGGGCGCGTCCTCGAACTCCCAGCCGAAGGTGAAGACTCGCGTCCATCCCTGGCACTGGCCGAGACAGCGGCTGTAGCCCTGCATCTCCAGGTCCTGGATGTCCCCAGGCGTGAACTGCTCGTCCAGCTCCAGCGCGTAGCCCGGGGGCGCCGTCTGGGCATGCGCGGCGAGCGGGGACACCATCAGGAACAGCGCCATACAGGTGAGCGACAGGCTGCGATGCATGCGTTCTCCTTGGACTGTGCCGCGACGAGAACTGGTCTCTCCCAGCGTAGCCCAAATTTAGTCAGTGGGTTTCAGAGTTTAGGCCTGCTTATCGCACTCAGGGCGCTAGGAGGAAGCCTTGCTCGAAGGGTGTGTATCCAAGATTTTTCCAATCAAGTCAGAGATTTCTCGGAGCTGTTCGGGATGGTTTTCAATAAGCCAGTCCGTCAGTGCAATGGAATGCTGAATCTTGTTGTAGCGCAGCTTGTCTTCGGAGAAGGCATAAAATAAATCTTGAAGCAATAGCGGAGCGTCCACGTCGGCAACAGGGTCTTTGTTGGCAGAGTGCTGGTAGTATTTTTTGTCGGCGATGTGGGCGTCAAGAAACTCCTGTATCTTCCCTGGCTCCAGTTGACTAATTTCAAGCGAGGCTTCAGAGGTCAGAATGGCTGCTATGGCCCCAGCGTGAAGCAGGTAGTTCTCGTAGGTTCGTCGCGACAGGAAGAAAATTCGATCCTTGCCGAGCTTCATGAGTCCTGCTCTATCTTGCTCAGAGCGAAGCTCTCTGTCAAAAACAAAGGCGATGGCGGGTGGAAGTAGTGCATTTCCTTGACCGGTCAATCTGCTGTAGATCCTAAAGGCATTGGAGGCATTTGTCTTGCTCTCAAAGTCACCTGTTTGCAGGACGCCAAGAACGCTGACTCCTGAGATGGGGCGACGCAATATTCCTCTGATGATTTTTGGAAAGCACGCTTGTTCCGTGGGGCCTTCAACCCAAAGGACGTTGTCTGCGCCAAAGATGTCAGACAGCCTACTCCCAGTCTCCAGAAGCAAGGACTGAAGGTCTCCGACTTTCGCGGGGTCGATGGCAACCACATCTGAGATGCCATCGGTATTCTTAATAATATGGATGGTTGTCGGCTCGCTGGCGGATATCGTTTCAGGGGAGTGGGTTGAGATTATGTATTGATGCTGTGGGTGTTCGCGAAGTATTTCCAAGAGTGTCCGAGAGGCACCTGGATGAAGGAAGCTGTTTGGCTCGTCAATGATTATTGTTCTTGGGCTTTGGGACGAAATAATCACATAGAGAATGGCTAGTGCCTGGCCGATTCCGGTGCCACTCTCCGTCAGCGGAATCGCGAGGTCCGAGCGTTCGGTGGCAGGATCAATCGGCCAAATAACAATCTCAAGTTGGTTGTTCGCGACTGGTCGAGACCTGACGGCCCTGACTTGGGGGAAGATTCGTTGAATGAGCTTATTGTAGCGCTCGAATCGCGACGGATTCTCACTCTGGAGAACATGGAGAACTTCAGGGAGATTACTTGCGTCGGGACTGAGATCGATACTGGTTCCAAAACCGTAACATCCGATATTTAGGCGCTCTGCCTTGAACGCATATGTGCTCCTCGTAAATTCTTGAATCAGCGTTGCCCCCAGATTGTTGACGGGCGTCGCCGTCGATCCTAATAGCGCCACCTCCCCCGTAGTCTTGTCGCAGTGCAGTGTGATATAGCCCTGACTGGTGGCCATTGGTCTCTGAATGTTCTGTCCTGACGTTTCTGAGGTTTTTCTGTGTTTAAATTCGGCCTGGATTTCCCAGTAACCTCGTTCTAGTGCGGTGTGCCATAGAGTAGCAGGATTGAGCGCGATTCCGTCAGCCTGTTGTAGAATGGGGAGCTGAAATTGCTCGCCCGTGCGAGATGCCTTGATGACTCTTTCAATGTCGCCAATGCTGAGGGCAATTGTTGCGAGAAAGGCCGAATTGGGCCGAGCAGTGCCCGTGCGAATGCTACGATGCGGCTTGTTCCTAGGAACAAGGCTTGCCGCTTCGAGAAGGGCTGTTTTCCCAGAGTTGTTTCGACCTGTGATAATATTTACCCCTGGCTTGAACGTGATGCTTGCCTGCATAAAGCTCTTGTAGTTCTGAATAGTAAGTTGCTTGATGTGCATTTTTTTTCGTTGGGCGTGTTGCGGTGTGGTTGGAGGACTCCGGGCAGGGCGCATTCCTGTGCTGGCGTGATTTCGATCATGTCATCCTACTCGGCATCCCCGCTGGGCGTCTTTAGGAGGCGAAGGACGTGGAGAGATCAATGCACTCCGGCTTTGGATTGACGCAGCTGGGGCTTGGTCGTGTTGACCATTACTGGTTTTTGGGGGTGGGGGGCGGATTGAGCGCTGCCCTGCCGCAAGCGCTGACCGCTCAGGTTCGTGACCAGCAAGGCTTCGTCTCAGCGCTGGTGCTGGCCCTGATTCCCTACAGTGTCTGGGCCCTGCTCGCGCCACTCCTGCTGGCGACGTTCCGTCGGGTGTCGCGGGAGGCGCCGCTCGAAGCTCGGACCGGGGGATGGCTCATCGCGCTGGGTGGCGGCTTCGTCCTGGCCCATTCGGTGCTGCTCTCTCTGGCGTTCTCGGTGCTTGAGTCGTGGTCGACTCACGGGCTCACGTTCACCGACGGGTTCCGCAGACTCCTGCTGGAGCGAGGCGTGCTCGGGTCCTTCGAGTACCTGCTGTTCCTCGCGGCCTGGGCGACGCTGGGCGCGTACCGTCGGGCCGGTGAGCGGGAGCTGGGTGAGTCGCGGCTCGCGGCACGTCTGGCGGAGGCGCGGCTGGAGGCGCTCCGGGCGCAGCTCGACCCGCACTTCCTCTTCAACACGTTGAACGCCGTCGTCTCTCTCGTTCGACAGACGCGGAACGCGGAGGCCGAGGACGCGCTCGTGGAGCTGGGCTCGCTGCTGCGAGCCAGCCTGGGCGGACGCAACGAGCAGGGCATCACGCTGTCCGACGAGCTGGAGCTGGTCCGCCGCTATCTCGGCATCGAGCAGCTCCGCTTCGGCAGTCGCCTGCGCTTCCACCTGGAAGCGGAGCCGGAGACGCTGGGGGCACGCGTGCCCATGCTCGTCCTTCAACCCCTGGTCGAGAACGCCATCAAGCACGGCACCTCACGCCGCGCGGCCCGAGGGAACATCTGGGTGCGCAGCCAGAGACGGGGCGAACGGCTGGTGCTCGAGGTCCGCGACGATGGTCCCGGGCTCGATACGGGGAGCCCCTCCGGAACGGGAATCGGCGTGGCGAATACACGTGAGCGTATCCAGCAACTCCATGGCGAAGGCTATGGTGTGACCCTCGAGGACGCACCGGGCGGTGGCGCACTGGCCCGGCTGGAGCTTCCGTTCCAGGTGCCCACGGCGGGGCCGTCACAACAGGGGAGGGCAGCACATGGGTGAGGGCTGGCGGGTGCTGGTGGTGGACGACGAGCCGCTGGCCCGCGACAACGTGCGCCACCTCTTGTCCCGCGCCCCCGACGTCACGGCGCTCTGGGAATGCGAGAGCGGCGGCGACGCGGTGGACGTCATCCTCCGAGAGAGGCCGGACCTGGTGTTCCTCGACGTCCAGATGCCCGAGGTCGACGGCTTCGACGTCCTGCGCGAAGTCGGGCCCGAGCTGATGCCGCCCGTCATCTTTGTCACCGCCTTCGACCAGCACGCCGTGCGCGCCTTCGAGGCGAATGCCCTCGACTACCTCCTCAAGCCCTTCAGCGCGGCCCGCTTCCAGGAGGCACTCACGCGCGCCCGCAAGCAGCGTGAGCAGGGACGGGAGCGGGCGCTCCTGGAGCGACTGTCGTCATTGCTGTCCGGCTACAAACCGGCCCACGAGCCGCCCGTGGACACCGGCCAGTACCTGGAGCGCATCGCGGTGAAGACAGACGGCAAGGTGCTCGTCGTGCCCGTCGCCGAGCTGGACTGGTGCGAGGCGGAGGGCAACTACGTCGTGCTGCACTCCGGCGCGAAGAGCCCCATGCTGCGCGAGACGCTCAACCGGGTGGAGCAGTGGCTGGACCCGAAGTGCTTCGTGCGCGTCCACCGGTCCACGTTGGTGAACGTCAGTCGCATCAAGGAGCTGGAGCCCGACGTGGACAAGGGCTGGGTCGTCATCCTGCGCGACGGCACCCGGCTGCGCCTGAGCCCTGGACGCAAGGCCGCGGTGGAGGCCGTGCTGCGCCAGTCGTTCTGAGACCTCACTCGCCCGCGCGCTGGAGCCGCTGGCGGTACTCGCTCGGCGACTCTCCGGTCCACTGCTTGAACGCCCGCGAGAAGATCTTCTCGTCCGCGTACCCCACGTCCAGCGCCACGTGTTTGATGGGCACCGAGGAGCGCCCGAGCAGCTCCAGCGCGTGGCGCCGCCGCACGTCGTCCTTGAGGTTCTGCAGCGACGTCCCGTCGAGCGCCAGCTGTCGATGCAGCGAGCGCACCGACACGTGCAGCGCGGACGCCACGTGCTGCGCGGTGGTCCCCGAAGCACGAGGGTCGCTCAACTGCGAGCGCACCCGCTCGACCAGCCGCCGGTCCCTCCGGTACTGCCGCACCGTCAGCGGCAGCGCCCGCTTGAGCATCGCCCGCAGGGCCTGCTCGTCACGCTTGGCCGCCAGCTCCAGGTAGCCCACGTCGAAGCTCATGCTGGCGCGGGTGGCCGAAAAGCGCACCGGCCCCGGGAACAGGAGCGGGTACACGGACTGGTGCGCCGGCGTCGCGAAGGGGAACGTCACCTCGCGCAGGGGCAGCTGTGAGTTGACCAGCCAACAGGCGTACCCGTGCACGTAGCGCAGGCTGCTGAGCAGACAGAACTCGCGCATCGCGCCCAGCTCGTGCCGCTCCTCGATGATGAGCCGCGCCGTCGTGCCCTCCACCTCGAGTGAGAGCAGGACGTCCTCGGTCAGCAGCCGGTGGTGGCGACACCAGCGCTGCAGCGCGATGCCCAGCGTCGGCGAGCTGAGCGAGGCCCGGCAGAGCATCCCGTACGTCCCCCAGGGGAGCCGGCGGGTGAACCACCCCAGGGCCTCGTCATCCAGCTCCTGCATCGCCGTGGCCGACAGCGTCTCGAACTGCCCGGCGTTGATGCGCGCGGACACCCGGCCGAGCTGCGCGCGGGTGATCTCCGCCTTTCGCAGTGCGTCGTGCGGGTCCACCCCGTACTTCTCGTACGCGAGCACGATGGCGCGGACGAACGCCATGGGCGTCTCCGCGCGCGGCAGGGGTTCAGGGGAGCGCTGGAGGCGTCGGGGCATCGACGAGCAGCATGGCCGGGTTGGCACGATTTGCAACCACCCTGGCGCACGCGAGCCCTCCCTCGTACCTAATGTCCGCCAGCCACCTCGAGACGCTGGTTGGGAAACGACTTCATGGCTCACTTCGCAGAGCTGGGCTTCGCGCTCGGTGAATCCGTCGAGATGTTGCGCAACACCGTGCGCGCCTTCGCCGCCAAGGAGATTGCCCCCCGGGCGGCCGACATCGACCGGGAGAACCTGTTCCCGGAGGACCTCTGGACGAAGCTGGGGGCCCTGGGCGTCCTCGGCATGACGGTGAGCGAGGAGTATGGCGGAGCGGGCCTCGGCTACCTGGCCCACATCGTCGCCATGGAGGAGATCTCCCGCGCGTCCGCGTCCGTGGGCCTGTCCTACGGCGCGCACTCGAACCTGTGCGTGAACCAGGTCTACCGCAACGGCACCGACGCCCAGCGGCGCAAGTACCTGCCCGGCCTCATCAGCGGCGAGCACGTGGGCGCGCTGGCGATGAGCGAGCCGGACGCGGGCTCGGACGTCGTCAGCATGAAGCTCAAGGCCGAGAAGCGCGGGGACAAGTACGTCCTCAACGGCTCCAAGATGTGGATCACCAACGGCGCCAACGCGAAGGTGCTGGTGGTCTACGCCAAGACGGACGAGGCGCTGGGCCCCAAGGGCATCACCGCCTTCATCGTCGAGGGCGGCACCAAGGGGCTGAGCTTCGGCACCAAGCTGGACAAGCTGGGCATGCGCGGCTCCAACACGTACCCGGTCTTCTTCGAGGACTGCGAGGTGCCGGAGGAGAACGTGCTCGGCGGCGTGGGCGCGGGCGTGAAGGTGCTCATGTCGGGGCTCGACTACGAGCGCGCGGTGCTCGCCGGTGGGCCCCTGGGCATCATGGGCTCCTGCATCGACGTGGTGCTGCCGTATGTCCACGAGCGCAAGCAGTTCGGGGAGAGCATCGGCCAGTTCCAGCTCATCCAGGCGAAGCTCGCGGACATGTACACGTCGTGGTCGGCGTGCCGCGCGTACGTCTACGCGGTGGGCCAGGCCTGCGACAAGGCGGACCACGCCAGGACGCTGCGCAAGGACGCCGCGGGCGCCATCCTCTATTCCGCGGAGAAGGCGACGTGGATGGCGGGACAGGCCATCCAGATCCTCGGCGGCAACGGCTACGTCAACGAGTACCCCACGGCGCGCTTGTGGCGCGACGCCAAGCTCTATGAGATCGGCGCCGGGACGTCGGAGATCCGCCGCATGCTCATCGGGCGCGAGCTGTTCGCCGAGACCGCATAGGGAACACCACCATGGCCATCCTCAAATCAACCACGGATACCCGCTCCGCCGACTTCCGCGCGAACGCGGAGGCGATGCAGAAGCTGGTCGGCGACCTGCGCGAGAAGGTGGCGCTGACGGCCAAGGGCGGCGGCGAGAGCTCCCGCCAGCGCCATGTCTCCCGAGGCAAGCTGCTGCCTCGGGACAGGGTCGAGCGCCTGCTGGACCCCGGCTCGCCCTTCCTGGAGATCGGCCAGTTGGCGGCCTGGAACATGTACGGCGGTGAGTCCCCGTCCGCGGGGATGATCGCCGGCATCGGCCGCGTCCAGGGCCAGGAGTGCATGATCGTCGCGAACGACGCGACGGTGAAGGGTGGCACGTACTACCCGATGACGGTGAAGAAGCACCTGCGCGCGCAGGAGATCGCCCAGGAGAACCGCCTGCCGTGCGTGTACCTGGTGGACTCCGGCGGCGCGTACCTGCCGCGCCAGGACGACGTGTTCCCGGACCGGGAGCACTTCGGCCGCATCTTCTTCAACCAGGCGCAGATGAGCGCGGCGGGCATCCCGCAGATCGCCGTGGTGATGGGCTCGTGCACGGCGGGCGGCGCGTACGTGCCGGCGATGAGCGACGAGACCATCATCGTCAAGAACCAGGGCACCATCTTCCTGGGCGGCCCGCCGCTGGTGAAGGCGGCCACCGGCGAGGTCGTCACCAACGAGGACCTGGGCGGCGGTGACGTGCACACGCGCATCTCCGGCGTGGCGGACCACCTGGCGGAGAACGACGCGCACGCGCTGTTCCTCGCGCGCCGCATCGTCGCGAACCTGAACCGCACGCGGCCGCAGACGGTGGCGCTGGAGCGCTCCGAGGAGCCGCTCTACGACCCGAGCGAGCTGGGCGGCATCATCCCGTTCGACGCGCGCAAGCGCTACGACGTGCGCGAGGTGATTGCCCGGCTGGTGGACGGCTCGCGGCTGGACGAGTTCAAGGCGCGTTACGGCACCACGCTGGTGACGGGCTTCGCGCACCTCTACGGCATCCCGGTCGGCATCATCGCCAACAACGGCATCCTGTTCGGCGAGTCGGCGCAGAAGGGCGCGCACTTCATCGAGCTGTGCTCGCAGCGCGGCATCCCCCTGGTGTTCCTGCAGAACATCACCGGCTTCATGGTGGGCCGGAAGGTGGAGAACGCGGGCATCGCGAAGGACGGCGCGAAGATGGTGACGGCCGTGGCCACCGCGCGGGTGCCCAAGGTGACGATGCTGATTGGCGGCAGCTTCGGGGCCGGCAACTACGGCATGTGCGGCCGGGCGTACTCGCCGCGCTTCCTGTGGATGTGGCCCAACGCGCGCATCAGCGTGATGGGCGGCGAGCAGGCGGCGTCGGTGCTGGCCACGGTGAAGCGGGACGGAATCGAGGGCCAGGGCGGCACGTGGGCGAAGGAGGCGGAGGAGGAGTTCAAGGCGCCCATCCGCGCGCAGTACGAGGAGCAGGGGCACCCGTATTACGCCACCGCGCGACTGTGGGACGACGGGGTCATCGACCCCTCGCAGAGTCGTCGCGTGCTCGGCCTTTCACTCTCGACCGTGTTGAATGCTCCGATTCAGGAGACTCGATTCGGCGTCTTCCGGATGTAGGACTCGACCATGTTCGAAAGTCTGCTCATCGCGAATCGCGGCGAGATTGCCTGCCGCATCATCCGCACGGCGCGTCGGCTCGGTATCCGCACGGTGGCCGTCTATTCGGACGCCGACGCGGGCGCCCGTCACGTCCGGCTGGCGGACGAGGCCGTCCGGCTGGGGCCTCCCGCCGCGCGCGAGTCGTATCTGGTGGTGGAGAAGCTCATCGACGCGGCGAAGAAGACGGGCGCCCAGGCCATCCACCCGGGCTACGGCTTCCTCTCGGAGAACCCCGTGCTCGCCGAGGCCTGCGCGGCGGCGGGCATCGTCTTCGTGGGGCCGAACGCCGAGTCCATCCGGGCGATGGGCTCCAAGTCCGCGTCCAAGGCGCTGATGGAGAAGGCGAAGGTGCCGACGACGCCGGGCTACCACGGCGACGAGCAGGGCGTGGAGCGGCTCAAGGCGGAGGCCCAGCGCATCGGCTTCCCGGTGCTCATCAAGGCGAGCGCGGGTGGCGGCGGCAAGGGCATGCGCCGGGTGGACCGCGCGGAGGACCTGGAGGCGCAGCTGGCGTCGTGTCGGCGCGAGGCGCTGGGGGCGTTCGGCTCGGACCTGGTGCTCATCGAGAAGTACGTCGAGCGGCCGCGGCACATCGAGGTGCAGGTGTTCGGTGACACGCACGGCAACTACGTGCACCTGTTCGAGCGGGACTGCTCGGTGCAGCGGCGTCACCAGAAGGTGCTCGAGGAGGCGCCGGCGCCGGGGATGACGGAGGCCCTGCGCGCGAAGATGGGCGAGACGGCCATCCTCGCCGCCAAGGCGGTGAACTACGTGGGCGCCGGCACGGTGGAGTTCATCGCGGACCCCGCGGGGAACTTCTACTTCATGGAGATGAACACGCGTCTCCAGGTGGAGCACCCCGTCACCGAGGAGATCACCGGCCTGGACCTGGTGGAGTGGCAGCTCCGTGTCGCCTCCGGGGAGCGGCTGCCGAAGACGCAGGCGGAGCTGTCCATCCGGGGCCACGCGATGGAGGCGCGCATCTACGCGGAGAACCCGGACGCGGGCTTCAGCCCGTCCGTGGGGCGGCTGGTGCACCTGGTGCCGCCGGAGACGTCGCGGCACGTGCGCGTGGACACGGGGGTGGAGCAGGGGGATGAGATCTCCACGCACTACGACCCGATGATCGCGAAGCTGATCGTCTGGGGCGAGGACCGGGAGGCGGCGCTGCGGCAGCTGCGCGAGGCGCTGGAGCGCTACCAGGTCGTCGGCGTGGCGAACAACGTGGAGTTCCTGGGCCGCCTGGTGAGGACGGCGTCGTTCTCCCAGGCGAACCTGGACACGAGCCTCATCGAGCGTGAGCGCGAGGCGCTGCAGCCGCCCAAGGGTGAGATTCCCGACGACATCTGGAGGCTGGGCGCGGTGGCGGTGCTCTCGCGGGCGCGCGACGAGGCCGCGAAGGCGGAGCCGGGCTCGCCGTGGGCGCAGCTGGACGGCTTCCGGCTGGGCGCGGTGGCTCCGTTCCTGGTGACGCTGCGTCACGGGGACGTGGTGCGGGAGATTCGCGCGGAGGCCTCTGGCCCTGGCACGTATGTGATGCGGGTGTCCGCGCCGGGGGGGCAGGACAGCGCGGCGCGGGTGCCGGTGCGGTTCACGGTGGGCGAACGGGACGCGGTGACGCTGGCGTCGCCCGAGGGGACGGTGCACGCGACGGTGGTCCCGGTGGGGGCGCGCTGGAGCGTGTTCGCTCGGGGCCGGCGGTGGGAGCTGGAGTCGTTCGATCCGCTCGACGTCGAGGCGACGGCCCCGGAGGCGGAGGGCGGGCTGCGCGCGCCAATGCCCGGCAAGGTCATCGCGCACCTGGCCGAGGTGGGGGCGAAGGTCTCCAAGGGCACACCGCTGCTGGTGATGGAGGCGATGAAGATGGAGATCACCATCTCCGCCCCGCGCGATGGCGTGCTCGCGAGCTTCCGTCATCACCCCGGTGAGCAGGTGAGCGAGGGGACGGAGCTGGCGGTCATCGAGGAGAAGGTGGCCTGAAGCGGGGTGGGGCAGCGTCGTGGGTTCCCCGACGCTGCCTTTGCTTCGTCGTGGAGTGAGGCTCGTGTCGTGGCCCGGCGCCGGATTCTCGCCGCCGCCTGGCGTCGCGGCACGTGCCCACCCTGAACAGACTCTCAGGGGTTTTTCACGGGAGCTGGCTGGAGTCGGAGCCGCGCTGGGCGGCCGCCCGCTGGCGGAAGTCGATGATCGGCGACGCGTCGAGTCGCCACACCCCGTCGATGCGACGGAGCTCCATCGGGATGGGAGAGTCGGAGCCCTTCATGAGGACCCACTCGAACTTCTCCTCGATGCGGACGATCTTCATCTCGCGGTAGTGCTTGCCGAGCTCCTCCGCCACGTCCGCGGGGTAGGCCCCTTCCGACCACAGGATCGCCGCGTCCGGATGGTCGATGATGAGGGGGCGGATGGCCTGCTCACTGCCCGTGAGGTTCGCGAGCGCGAAGCGCCGATAGACATCCTCCGGAGAGCCGGGGACCTCAGGCTTCTTCGCGCATCCCGCCGCCATCACCAGCCCCAGACTGAGCGCCACCATCACGCTCGTCGTACGTCCGCTTTGCATCTCGATACCTCCTGAAGCCTACTGCCATGATGTTCAGTGATTTTCCGCTGCGAGCCTTGGCTGGGATGGCCCGTACTGGATGTGCAATGCCTACATGAACAAACCATCAGCGGTTTTTCGAGGGTCCGTCACTCCCGCGAACAGGTTCCTGGAGGCCAATGCCTACATGAACAGCCCTTCAGCCATTTTCCAGCCCTCTCGAGCAGCGGACATACAGGGGCCGGGGTTCGTGCCTACATGCACGAACCATCAGGTAGGCCCGCGTGAGAGGAGAACAATCCAAGACAAAGGCAGACATGTCTATCAATTTAATGACAGACACATCTGTCTTTGGGTTCGCCGCGGAGCTACTCGCCCGCGCGCTGGCGGTTGAGCCGGTCGTAGTGGCGATAGCCCAGCTTGTCGAGCGCGCTCGGCGGCGCGAGGCCGATGTCCACGAGCGTCTTGATGTCATACGTCCCCGCGAGCACCGGCGGCGCGTAGCTGCGGATGGCCGATGGCGTGCGGAACTTCTCCAGCGGGAACAGCACCGCGCTGGTGTGCACATGCACGAAGTGCGCGGCGGACTGCCGCTGCCAGCCGGCGACTCCGGGCGCCGTGATCACGTGGGGCGTCGCCAGGAACGTGCCGCCCGTGAGGATCTCCAGCTGCTGTCCCACCTGCGCCACGATGCAGCCCGCGGGCGCGGTGCCTCGCACCTTGATGCCCTGCGGGTCCTCGGCCGTCGCGCGCGTGCGCAGATACAGCCCGCTCTTGTCATCCGGGCTCGGCGCCGGCTTGCCCTCGGGGTTCAGGAACCGGCCACCGGGCAGCAGCGTGAGCAGGTTGAAGTCCGTGTGCTCCTCGCCCCAGACGATGTCCGTGTTCACCTGCTCCGGCCGCAAGGGCAGGTACTGCAGCGCCCGGGTGATGTGCGGCGCCCGCTCGCAGAGCGCGGTGAAGGTGTCCTCGGGCAGCCCCAGCGCCACCGCCGAGCCTCGCAGCAGCTTGAGGCCCGCCTCGTGGAGCGAGCGCCCCAACGTCACGATGCCTTCCTGGAAGTACTCCGGCGCGTCGGGGGGCCAGACGTTCTCCGGATACAGCTCCGGGAACTCCATCGCCGCCACCTCGTCGTTGGGGTAGGGCGCGACGAAGTAGCACTCCTTGAAGTCCGGCTGACCATTGCCGGCGACGGCCACCTCGGTGTTCGGCGGCGTCCAGCCCCGCTGGTACCAGAGCTCCGCGCGGCCGTAGGGCTTCTTCGCCTCCGCCGAGCGCGCGATGAAGGCCGCGAAGGCGTCGTAGTAGCGATGGAGCGCCTGCGTGTCGACGCCGTGGTTCTTGATGTACACGAGACCGAAGACGCCGAACGCCTCACGCAGCGCCGCAGCGGCGCGCTCGATGCGGCTCGCCTCGCCCGAGGCAAGGTCTGCAAGGTCGACAGTGGGGATGTTCAGCGAAGAGGTCTCGGCCATGGTTCCCCAGGTTTATCGCTCCTGGCGACCAAAAGGGAGGGCCTCGTGGGTGCCACTACCCCTGGTATCAGCGCCCCTCCCCAGACAGGGCCGAACCACCAGGGCGCGCACTCACCGCACTACGGGCAGCGGGAAGCTCCAGGGCTTCCCATCCGAGGCCACCGCGTGGCCCGTCACCTCCGCCGCCCCATGGCCCTGTCGCTGCGGCTTGAACGTCGCCTGCGGATTCCTCGCGGACGCCTGCCCGCCATGGAACACCGCGAAGCGCGCGGCCACCGCCCCCACCGTCGTCAGCACGTCCGCCGCCACCTGTTTCCAGCGCTGCCGCCCCGGGAGGGCATCCACCACCAACCCCGCCACCGAGCAGGCCCGGGAGGTCTTCCAGAGCGCCCCCGAGAGGCCCTCGGACAGTGGCCGGGCGACCTCCGGGGCACGGCGAGCGTCGAGCTCCACGGCGTGCGCCATCACCACCTCCGCGGCCTTGCCCGCGAGGCGATACGGCCGCAGCACGTCCGCTTCCCGCTCCGTGTGCGGCGCCAGGGACAACAGGCTCCCCGCGCTCGCGCTCGCCGACGCCATGAAGAACAACGGCAGGGTGCGCCGCGTGGACTGCCACAGCGGCACCGCCGTGTTGTTCAGCAGCACCGCCGTGTAACCCGCCAGCGGCATGCCCAGCATCGCGGCCGAATACCCCGCGACCTTGCCCGTGACACCGAGCACACCTCGCGAGCGCCCCAACACCAGTCCCACCGTGTTGAGTGCTCCCGACAGCGCCAGCACCCACGAGCCCACGCTCATCGGTGACGTGGGCCGGAACACCCGGAGCATGTTCAAGAAGCGCGTCGGGCGGCCGAGGTCGGCGATCAGCAACCCCGCGCTGACCATGTCCCCCGCGGTCCCCAACAGCCGGCAGCGCCGCGCGAGCGGCTCCATGGACGTGTCGCCGAGCACGTCGATGGCCAGCCCCAGCAGGCTCGCCGCGCCCGCGACACCGCCCACGAAGAGATACGCGGGCACGGTGGCGATCCACACCGGCTGCTTGATGACGGCCAGCCCGTGGTAGCTCGGCGCCTCCGCGGTCTCGGCGACGAAGTGGGATGGGACGCGGGCCTGGAACCCATGGGCCGGATTGGCGCGGTCCAGGTCCATCACCCGCTGCTGCGCGCCCTCGCCGAGCAGCGTCCCCAGGTCCGGGTTCACGTTGCGGCCATCCGAGCGCCGCTGGAGCCTGTCCAGGAAGGTCTCGTCGGCGTCATGCGCGCTCATGAGTCCCCTCGACGACCGAGCAGCACCGCGCCCACGGCCATGGCCGCCATCCCCAGCGCCCCCACGGCCACCGCGCCCCAGGCCTGTCCGGCCTTCATCGTCGGGACGACGGGGTCGGGCGGCAGGTTGTAGACCTCCGGGCGATCCACGAGCAGGAAGAAGGCATTGAGCCCGCCCGTCCCCGGCTGGTTCGTCGCGTCCTTCCCGTAGAGATAGGCGCTGATGATGCCCTGTGAATGCAGCTCACGCAGCCGGTTGTCCGCGCGCTCGTGCAGCACGTCGAGGTCCCCGTAGACGATGGACTCCGTGGGACACGCCTTCGCGCAGGCGGGCGTCATGCCCTCGCCAATCCGGTCGTAGCAGAGGGTGCACTTCCAGGCCCGACCGTCATCCGGTCTCCGGTCGATGACGCCGAAGGGACAACCCACCACGCAGTAGCCGCAGCCATTGCAGACATCCGGCTGGACGTAGACGGTGTCGAACTCGGTGCGGACGATGGCGCCCGTGGGACACGCCTCCAGACAGCCCGCGCGCTGACAGTGCTTGCAGACGTCCGACACCATCAACCACGAGAAGTCGCCCACGCCCGTCGATTGGCCCGGCAGCGGCACCGGACGCTCCACGAAGGCCACGTGCCGCCAGGTCGAGCAGCCCAGGTCCCCGGTCTGGTCATACGACATCCCGGTGAAGTGGAAGCCGTCATCGGGAAGCTGGTTCCATTGCTTGCAAGCCACCTCACAGGCCTTGCACCCGATGCACACCGTCGAATCGGTGAAGAAGCCCTTGCGACTCATGCGCTATCGCTCCTCGTCCTTCTTCTCCTGCCAGGGGACATGGTCGACCTCGCCCGTGGCGAGGCTGTCACGGCGGTGCGGCGCCAGGTCCGAGGGCAGGGCGGGAGGCGTGGCGCCCGTCGCCGCCCGGGCCCGCGTGGCGTGGCGGCCCGCGACGAGGTCGCAGGTGAGCGCCTTCGACTCCTGGATGTCCACGTTGGGGTCGGCGACGAAGCCCAGCAGCTCATTGGCTCCATCCGCGCGCGAGCGGCCCGTCACGCCCCAGTGGTACGGGATGCCCACCTGGTGCACCGACGTGCCGTTGAGCTTCAGCGGACGCAACCGCTCGGTGACGAGCACCCGGCACTCGAGGTCGCCGCGCGCCGTGCGCAGCGTGGCCCAGCCGCCGTTGCTCAGCCCCCGCTCGCGCGCCAGCTCCACGGAGACCTCGCAGAACTGTTCCGGTTGGAGCTCGCTGAGCCAGGACAGCCAGCGACTCATGCCGCCCGCCGTGTGGTGCTCGGTGAGCCGGTACGTGGTGAGGATGAAGGGATAGCGCGGGTCGCCCCACGCGCGGTGGTAGGGGTTGCCCTTGCGGTGCCACTCCAGCCGCGTCGGATTGCACTGCTGCCCGTAGAGCGCGTTCTTCACCGGCGACTCCATGGGCTCGTAGTGCGTGGGCAGGGGGCCGTCGAGCATCCCGCTCGGCGCGAAGAGCCAGGCCTTGCCGTCGGCCTGCATGATGAATGGGTCATCTCCCGCCAGGGACTCGATGCCCTTGGCGCCGGGAGCAGGGCGATGGTCCGGAGGTCGGTCCGCGATGCAGTCGGGGACGTCCTCGCCGGTCCACTTCCGCTGCGTCTGGTCCCACCAGACGTACTTCTTGCGCTCGCTCCAGGGACGGCCCTGTGGGTCCGCGGAGGCGCGGTTGTAGAGGATGCGGCGATTGGCAGGCCACGCCCAGCCCCACTCGGACGCCACCCAGGTCTGCTCGTGCCCTGGCTTGCGGCGCGCCGGCTGGTTCACGCCCTCCGCGTAGGCTCCGGAGTAGATCCAACATCCGCACGCGGTGGAGCCGTCGTCCTTCAGCGCGGTGAAGCCGCTCACGGGCTGGCCATCCGTCACGGTGTAGCCGTTGATCTCCCGGAGCACCGCCTCCGCGCTCGGTTCCTCGAGTGCGCCGCGGGTCGGGTAGTCCCACGTCAGCTGGCGCAGGGCCTGGTCCTTGGGCGCCCCCGAGGCCGCGTACAGCCGCTTGAGCCTGCGGCCCAGGTGGAAGGCGAAGTGCAGCTCGCTGCGCACGTCCTCGCGCGGCTCCACCGCGGCGTGGTGCCACTGGAGCATCCGCTGCGTGTTGGTGAAGGAGCCGTCCTTCTCCGTGTGCGCGGCGGCCGGGAAGAAGAAGACCTCCGTGCGGATGTCCTCCGTCTTCACGTCGCCGCGTTGGACCTCGGGGGCCGTGCGCCAGAACTCGGCCGTCTCGATGAGCGTGAAGTCGCGCACCACCAGCCACTCGAGCTGGCGCAGGCCCTTGCGCTGGAGCGCCCCGTTCATGGAGCCCACCGCGGGGTTCTCACCCATGACGAAGTAGCCCTTGATGCGGCCCTCGGCCATGTCGACCACGGTCTGCATGTGCGAGTGATTGCCGGTGAGCCGGGGCAGGTGCCGGAAGCCGAACTCGTTCTCCTCGGTCGCCGCGTCCCCGAACCAGGCCTTCAAGAGCGAGACGACGTAATTGGGGAAGTTGTTCCACCAGCCCGTGCTGGACGTGTGGGACGCCAGGTAGTCGGCCAGGGCAGGGGACTGCGTGGCGCTCGGCATGGGCAGGTAGCCGGGCAGCAGGTTGAACAGGGTGGGGATGTCCGTGGAGCCCTGGATGGACGAGTGCCCGCGCAGCGCGAGGATGCCGCCGCCGGGCCGGCCGATGTTGCCCAAGAGGAGCTGGAGGATGGTCGCGGTGCGGATGTACTGCACGCCCACCGAGTGCTGCGTCCAGCCCACCGCGTAGCAGAAGGCCGTGGTGCGCTCGCGGCCGGAGTTGTCGCAGAGCGTCTGGGCGACCTTCTGGAACTGCTCCTCGGGGACGCCGCAGACCTTGGCGACGATGGCCGGGGTGTAGCGCTGGAAGTGGCGCCGGAGGACCTGGAACACGCAGCGCGGGTGCTGGAGCGTGGGATCCTTGGTGGCCTCGGTGATGAGGGTGGCGTGCGTCTCGCCTTCACCCGCGCCGGGCTCCGCGTAGAGCTCCTTGTGGCCGGACGCGGGGGTGGGGCCCTCGACGCCCTCGTAGCTCCAGGAGCTGATGTCGTACTTGTTCTCCTTCGGCAGGAAGCCGCTGAAGAGCCCGTCCAGGTCCTCCGTGTCCTGGAAGTCCTCGCGCACCAGGTTGGCGGCGTTGGTGTAGTGGACGACGTACTCCTTGAAGTAGCGCTCGTGCTCGAGCACGTAGCGCACGAGCCCTCCCAGGAACGCGATGTCCGAGCCGACACGGATGGGCACGTGCTGGTTCGCCACCGCGCTGGTGCGCGTGTAGCGAGGGTCGACGTGGATGACCGTCGCACCCCGGGCCTTGGCCTCCATCACCCACTGGAAGCCCACCGGGTGACACTCGGCCATGTTGGAGCCCTGGATGAGGATGCAGTCAGAGTTCCGCAGGTCTTGTTGGAAGGTCGTGGCCCCGCCACGTCCCAGCGTGATGCCCAGACCGGGCACCGTGGACGAGTGTCATATGCGGGCTTGATTCTCCACCTGGACGATGCCGAGGGCGGTGAAGAGCTTCTTGAGGAGGTAGTTCTCCTCGTTGTCGAGCGTGGCGCCGCCCAGGTGCGCGAGGCCCAGCGTGCGCTGGACGCTGAAGCCGTTGACGTCGGTGTCCTCCCAGGTCTCGTCGCGGGTGCGCTTCACGCGCTCGGCGACCATGTCCATGGCCTGCTCCAGCGGGAGGCGTTCCCACCCGGTGCCGCCGGGGCGACGGTAGAGCACGTGCTGGACGCGGTGGGTGCCGGTGACGAGCTGGAAGGTGGCGGAGCCCTTGGGGCACAGGCGGCCCCGGGAGATGGGCGAGTCGGGGTCACCCTCGATGTCGATGATGCGCTCGTCCTTGACGTAGATGTCCTGGCCACAACCCACGGCGCAGTAGGGGCAGACGGATTTGACGACGCGGTCCGCGCGAGCGGTGCGGGGCTCCAACGTCCGGCTGCGCTCCGTCATGGCCGTCTCGCCGAGCGCCTTGACGTCGCCGCGCGCGATTTGACGCAGCACGGGCCAGCGGAACAGCAGGTCGAGGATTCCCACGGTGGACCTCCCGAGTCGGCGTCATGCCGGCGCGTGTCCGGATGATGGGGCCGGGCGCGCATAAAACGGGGGCAGAGAGAGGCGAGGCCCCCCCGCACCCGTCAAGGGCCGGACGGTTCCGCGGGTGAGCTGTCTTCAGGTGAATGGCTGTCTCAACTTGGCGGTCGCCTGGGTCGAGCTGTGGGGTCGGATGACCGCGGGCAGGAGCGAGGCCTGGGTCGAGCGGTTCGCGGGGAGCTTCGTCCGGTATCTCCAAGCACAACAACGCGAAGCCGTTGATTGGCGGGACGGAGACGGCTCGCTACGCACAGCCGTCTCAGGGGGCTCGGGAGAGGGTGACGGGATAGGTCCTCGTGTCGCGCCGGATGATCAGGATGGCGGGGCTGCCCGGCGCCCCCAGCTCGCGCTCACGGGCCTCTCCCGCCGTCAGCACCGTGGCTCCATCGATGGACTGGACGATGTCTCCCACGCGAAGCGCATCGCCGTGCATGCTCTCGAGCACGCCGCGCACCAGGACGTCGTCTCCGGCCATCCCGAAGAAGATGCCCAGCCGCCCCGGCTCGATGCGCGGAGGGCCGAGCTTCCAGTCGCCCACGTCCTGGCTCTTTCCCACCGCCAGCGTGAGCTTCTTCTCCGCGCGCTCCGTCTTCTCGCTCCAGGCGATGAGCCGGTGCTGGCCTGGCGCGACATCCTCCACCCGGAAGCGACCATCCGCGCCCGTGGGCGCCGAGGTCAGGCCATCCACGTCTACGAACGCCTGGGCAATGGGCTTGCCCGCCTTGTCGACCAGCCGGCCCGAGATGGCGCCGCCCGCCTCCACCACGACGTCGACCTGGGTCGTCTGGCCCGCGACGCTCATCGTGTCCGCCTTGCCCGCGCGACCGTCGGGCAGCGTCACGGACACCGTCACGGCGCCTGGGTTGACGTCCTCGACCACGAAGCGATCTCCCGCGAGCTCCAGCTCCTGTCGCGAGAGGAAGTCGTCCTCGCTCTTCGTCGCGGAGACCACCAGGCGGAAGCCCTCGATGCTCCGGCCTCCCGCCGAGCGGACCGCCCCCGTGAGCCGTCCTCCGGGCTGGAGCTGGATGACCAAGTTCCTCTGCGTGGCCGGCACGGAGGGCAGGTCGCCCCGGCGTCCGCCATTCGTGGCCCAGATGTGCAGCGGCTGGGTGCCCAGTGAGTCGGCGACCAGCGTCACCTGTCCCGAGGCATCCGTGGAGTCCTCGAGGAAGATCTCGTTCTTGCCCGCCTCCGCCCCCATGACCGTGGCCAAGACACTCGGCGCGCCATTGGGTTCCAGCACCGTGACGGAGAGGGGACGCTCCGCCTCGCGGACCTGCAGGTCCACGCGCTCGGTCGCGCCCGCCTTCAGGTCCACGACCTTCTCCTGGTCGCTGTTCTGGTTGCCCACGTCGACGAGCCATGCGGCGACGCGGTAGCGCCCGGCTCGCACTCGCATGCTCCAGGTGCCGTCCGCCGCGGTGGGGATCTGATGTGCCTCCGTGCGCGCCGTGTCCGCGAGCTGCGCGAAGACCGTCACGGCCGACGTGGGCACGCGCCCGTCCGCGAGCTTCACGGTTCCCTCGAGCGTGCCTTCGCCCCCCAGCTTGAGCTTCACCTGGTGCGTCTGGCCGGGGCTCACCGCCACGCGCTCGCGGACATGGAGCTGACTGCCCGGCCGGCGCGCGGCGACGAAGACGTCACCCGGCGGGACGTCCTCGAGCACGAAGGCACCCCGTGCATCCGTCACCGTCGTGAGCACGCCTTCCATGGGCATCATCCGCCAGCGACGCTCGGGGGTGACCTGGATTCCCGCGAGAGGTTGCTCGCTGTCGTCGACGACCGTGCCCTCGATGCGACCATTGGCGTCCAGCTCGGCCAACAACTCGAAGCGCTGGCCCGCGAGCACCGTGATGCCTTCCCGCCGCAGGGCGCGGAAGCCCTTCGCCCGGACCGTCACCGAGTAGGAACCCGGTGCGAGGTTCCCCGCATCGAAGCGTCCGTCCGCGCCGCTCGTGGCGCTCGCGACCTCGGCGGGGGCGGCGTCGAAGGTCGCCACCATGGCGCCCGGGGCGATGGACACCGTGGCTCCCGCGATGGGCACGGAGGTGCCCTTGCCGCGCACGATTCCCGTGAGAGACGCAGCGGCGCCCAGTCGGATGCGGACGTCATGGAGGGTCATCCCCGCGCCAACGACCGCGCGCTCCCGCGCGGTGCCCGTCAGCGCATCCAGCCGCGCCGACACCTGATAGACGCCCGGGGGCACATCGAGCGAAAAACCACCGCCCGCGCTGGTTTCCGTCTCGAACGTCTCGCCCATGCCCGTGGCCGTGACGCGAGCCCCCGCCGCGGGCTTGCCCTCCGGCAGCTCGACGAATCCCTCGATGAAAGCCGAGCCATCGAGCTCGACGACGAGTCCGGAGGCCGGAGCCTGGACCCGAGCGATGCGCCGGGTCGAGTGGGCGGGCGCCGTGACCTCGAGCTGGTATTCGCCGGGCGTGAGTCCTTCGCAGCGGAAGAGGCCGCGCTCGTCGGCCGAGGCTTCGTGACGTTCCTCCTCCGGAACGGAGGTGGTCGCGACGGAGGCGGAGGCCAGCACCGTGCGCGGCGTGAGCGTGAGCCTCGCGAGAGGGACGGGGGCCTTCGAGGCGCGCTCGACGACCGAGCCCGACAAGGTCACCCCCTCGCCAAGGGTGAGGCGTACGGGCGTGAGTGCCTCGCCACGAGGACGGGTGAGCGACAGCCTCGCGGTGGCGAACCCCCGCGCCTTCGCGGTGACGAGGTACGGACCGGGCCTCGCGGAGAGTCGCAGAATGCCCGTGGCGTCCGTGGTTCCTCGCCCCGCGACGAACCACGTGGGGCGGCCTGTCTCAGGTGAACGCGGCCCCTGGAAGTAGAGCGATACCTGCGCTCCCTCGACGGGCCGCGAGCTTCCGTGGACTTCGACCTGGACGGCCCCTTCCTCCTCGCGCATCGCTTCGGCGACCGGAGGTGTCCCTGTCGCCGGAGCCTGGGCCACGGTCCCTCGGGAGGTGGAGGGTGACGCAGGCTTCGCCTTGGCCGACTCACCACGAGAGGCGGAGTCGGACGCGTGGGGAATCGAGGTGTCTCCCCCCTCTGTCGACGCCGCGCGCCAGATGAAGAGCACACCCACGAGCGCCAGGCCGATCGCCACCGCGAAGACAGTCTTTCGACTCATCGTCCCTCCCGCGCTCATTCTCTCGCCAGACGGACGGGGAGTGCCAGTCCCTCGGCGGTTCGCCGTGACGTTGCGGCAACTCCGAGCGCTCGTGACTCGACGAAGACGGCATCCGACGAGGGGCCGACAAGCTCCAGCGCTTCATGCGCGCGGTGCGGGCCGCCGAAAGGCTGAGTCGGCGCGGGAAGGGCCCAGGGGAGGACAGCGGGCCTGGGCCCTCGGGCGATACCGGGCCTCCGCCAGGGTGCCTATCTCCCGCTTCCCTCCGTCCCCAGCGAGGTAGCCCCATGTCGGACCGTCCCGCGACGCTCGTGCTGTCTGGTGGTGGAGGCAAGGGCGCCTTCCAGGTGGGCGCCGAGCGGGTGCTGCGTGAGGTGCACGGCTTCCGCTGGGAGCGCGTCTTCGGCGTCTCGGTGGGCGCGCTGAATGGCGCCGTCATCGCCCAGCGCGAGTACGAGCGCCTGACGGACCTCTGGATGAACCTCCGCGAGTCGGACGTGTTCCGACGCTTCCCCTGGCTCGTCGTCGCCCTGCGCATCGGCCTGCTCAACAAGCTGGGCATCTATGACAACACGCCCTTGAGAGACCTGGTCGAGCGCAACCTCGCCGGACGGCCCTTCGCCATCCCCGCCCACGTGGGCCGCGTGTCGCTCACCTCGGGGCAATACGAGCTGGTGTCGAGCGACGCGAGCGACTTCCTCTCCGCCGTCTGGCAGAGCGCGACCATGCCCGTCATCTGGGAGCCCATCGGCCCCCAGGCCATCGTCGACGGAGGCCTGCGCAACGTGACGCCGCTGGGCGACGCGCTCGGGTACGCGCCCACGGAGATCGTCGTCATCGCCTGTTCTTCCTCACGACTGGAGCCCGTCCGCCATCCCGCCAACATCCTGGACGTGGCCCGCCGGAGCCTCACGGACATCACCCTCAACGAAATCCTGATGAACGACGTGGATGTCTTCGTGCGCATCAATGACATGGTGAGACAGGCCCATGAGCAGGGGACGTCGCTCCGCGCCCCGGACGGCAAGCCGTATGTCTATTGCCGCATCACCGTCATCGAGCCCACCGCGCCCCTGGGCGACACGCTCGACTTCTCGCCAGAGATGATTCGCATGCGCCTGCGCCACGGCGAGGACCGGGCCCGCGCGGTGATGCGGCCGACGGGCGTGGGCCCCGGGGAGCGCATGCCGCCGCGCATCGCCGCCCAGTTGGAGCCCATCCTCCATTCCTGAGCCGGCGTTTCCCGAATGTGGGGGAGGGGCGCTACGATGCCTCCCGCCCTGCCGCAACCGGGGCGCGGGAGGAACACGGTGGGTCAGCTTCAGCGTGTGGCGGTGACCGGACCTGGCGCGGAGGACTCCGTGACCGAGCGCCTCGAAGTCCTGGTCCGTCGGGCGCAAGGCGCGTCGGAGGAGGAGCGAGGGCTGCTGGCCGAGGACATCAACACGCTGCTGCTCCAGTTGCCCTCCGCGCCCGACCCCCAGCGCGGCGCGACGCTGGTGCGCTCCTATCTGGAGTCCCATGCCCTCGCGGGGCTCGGCACGCCGACGATGCCGTCGACCATCGCCGCCACCCAGGCGCTGCTGAGCCTGGGCTACCCCGATGCGCTCACGCTGACACCCGAGGAGCTCGACGCCCTGCGCCAATGGCAGCGGCAGCGCTTCGCGGTCCCCTGGCTCGTCCTCCTCGTGACGTTGTTCATGGTCATCCTCGTTCAGGTCTTCCTCCTGACCATGGGCTCGGAGAACGCGCTCGTCGTCCGCTTCCATGCGACGCTCCGGGCCCTGTCCGGCGAGCCCCCGGCGCCGCCCACCCTCTTGGAGCTCCATGCGGAGCTCGTGCGGAACTCGGCCTACCGGTTCCTGTTCGCCCAGTTCGTCGCGGGCGCGGCGGCCTTCGTCTACACGGTGACCGCGGGCCGGCGGCGCGGAGGCCAGGCACGCGCGCGACGCGTCTTCCTGACGCTGGCCGGAGTCGGAGCGGCCATGGCCCTGTTCCAGCTCCCCGCGAACGGGTGGATCGCCGCCACCACCTTCACCGCCGCCGCGGGCGCCTTCCTCTGCGCCAACCAATTGAAGCCGACCTGCAGGGGCGAGTGACGGGCGACTCGTGACGTCTCTGTTGAAGATTACGTCGGACACCTGATGTACACGGTTCCCATGACCTTCAACTTGATGCGGTATCTGCCGCTTTCCATTCTTCCCATGCTGTTGGGCTGTGGAACCCCCGCCGAAGAGAAGCCCGCCGCGGTGCTGATGACGCGCGCGCAGGCCCTGATGACGGGGACTCCGGCGTCCACGGGCGTGCTGGCGTTCCTCAACAGCCGCTCGACGACGGTGGCCGTGCTGGACAACGAGGTGCCGCTCAACGCGCTCACCGCGCAGAGCCTGGTCGCGTACCGCAACGGGCCGGACGGCATCGAGTCCACGGCGGATGATCGCCACTTCGTCTCCATCGCCCAGGTGGACGCGGTTCCGCAGGTGGGCCCGGCCGCGCTGGAGGCGCTGGAGGCCTATGTCCGGGGCACCGGCCGGGTGGAGATGCCGCTGGACGAGCAGGTCGGCATCTTCCACGGCATCGCGTTCAACCTCGCCGAGGCCCGCCGGGTCCTCGCCGCCGCGAACACGGCGCCACTCAACGTCCTGCAGGGCACCGTGGGCCTGAGCGCGGCCCAGGCACAGGCCATCATCGACGCGCGCCGCATCGACCACCTGGTGGAGCTGTCCCGCCTGCCGTTCATGGATGGCGCGGGGCTCCAGTCGCTGAAGAACCACGTCGCGCTCGCGCCGGAAGGTGACCCGTGCACCGGGCCGAACACGTGTCAGGCGGGCCTGTCGTGCACGGGCCTGGCCTTCGGCGGTCCCATCGCCTACGGCCGCTGCCGCAACACGGCGTACGTGCCGGGTGACGGCGACAGCTGCTCCGTGCTGCGCCCGTGCGCCGCGGGCCTGACGTGCTCGGGGCCCCAGTCCGGCGCGGAGGACGGGCTCTGCCGTCCGTCGTGGATGGCGGGCACCTTCACGAACCACGCGGACCTGTCGCTGCCGTCCTCGACGACGACGCCCTGGGTGTCCACGGTGGGCGTGGTGGGGCTCGCGACCGTGCCCGAGGACATCACCGTGGAGCTGGACCTGGTGCACGCCCAGCCGTCGAAGCTGGTGCTGACGCTCGAGGACCCGGGGGGTGAGACGGCCCTGCTGTGGGACGGCCCCAACGAGGGCGTGCCCCCGGCGCGCATCCCCGTGACGCGGGGCATCCCGCGCGACGGCACCATCAACGGCAAGTGGCTCCTGCGCATCTCCAACCCCACGGGGCAGGGCAGCGGCACGCTCCGCTCGTGGTCCGTGAAGCTCACCAGCCGCTGGGACTGAGGTCGGAGGGAACGTCCGGGGCCGCGCGGGTGTCCGCGCCCGCGCGCGCCTCCACTCAATACGTGGCAGGGACGCCGCCGCTCTTGGCCTGAGCGGCAGGCACCGCCGCGGCCGTCGCGCTCCGCAGCTCGGGAACCGTCGAATCCCCTCGCGCATCAGATGGCGGTGAAGGGACTTCCGGAGCCTCATTGAGCTCCTTGTAGAAGCGACGGCCGATGAACACGCCCAACACCAACGACAGGACCAGGCCCGCGGCGGACACCGCGGTCATCACCGTGCGTCCCTGGGCCAGCCCGCTGCCGAACTGCGCGGTGAGGAAGGTGCCGGGAATGGTGCCGAGCATCACGCCGGCCACCGAGGGCCAGAACCGCGCGCCACTGGCGGCGGCCGCGGCCAGCATCACGTCGGTGGGGCACAGCGGGTTGATGCACATGGTGAATGAGAAGAGGAAATCGTTGCGCTTCGCCGCGCGCACGAGCGCCGGGTACTTGCCGCCGGCCAGGCGCCTCATCGGCCGGGTCCCCAGCTTTCGTGCCAGCACGAAGAGCAACATGGCGGCCAGGAAGCTGCCCGTTAGTGAATAGAGGGTCGCTGCGAGCGTCCCGAACATCATCCCGCCCACGGCGGTCATGAGCTGCCCGGGCAGCAACGTCAGGGGACGTACGGCGAGGAAGGCGATGTATGCCAAAGGCGCCGCATCACCCAGTGGGGCCAGCAGCTCCGAGAGATGTCGCTGGTCGATGAAGTCCGGCCCCAGGAGCCGGAGCGTCAACAGTCCACCCACGGACACGAGCATCGGGGCCAGGACCCGAAGCCATGTCTTCGCACCCTGCGCCACGCAACGCCTCCCCGCGGCACGAGAACGCGCGCCGCGGGCATGAAAGTGAGTGTCGGTTCGGGAATCGGCAATGCGGAGGGAATTGTTTTCAACAAGAGAGCGTCCTGCCGGGCATGCCTCCGCCGGGAAAGTAAGCAGGGCGAGCTTGACGAACCCACCGGAATCATTGGGGTTTTGGTGTGGTGGGTCAGGCGAGAACGGCTGGCGGTGTACGGAGCTTGCTTGCATCGGGGCGCTTCCGTCCCAAGGTTTCAGGCAAGGGGCAATCGCGGTGAGGGATGGGGGCAGGCAGCCAAGAGAGGAGAGGGCGCAATGTCGGACAAGGACAACAAGGGCAGCATGACGGTGGCCGAGGCGGGCCGTAAGGGTGGCGAGACGGTCCGGAACGAGCGAGGTCGCGAGTTCTACGAGACCATCGGTCGCAAGGGCGGAGCGACGGTGAAGGCGGAGCGAGGTCGCTCGTTCTACGAGGAGATTGGCCGCAAGGGCGGCGAGACGGTGAAGGCCGAGCGCGGCGCCAAGTTCTACGAGGAGATCGGCAAGAAGGGTGGCGACCGGGTCAAGGCCACCCGAGGGCCGAACTTCTACGAGGAGATTGGCCGCAAGGGTGGGCAGAAGGTGAAGAAGCTCATCGAGGAGGGCAAGCGCGCGGCCCGGGCCGCGATGGCGGCGACGCCGGAGGGCTCCGCGCCGCAGCAGGAGGGCTCCACGCCTCCGGCGGCTCCCTCCGGTGAGACGGCGGGCCCCGGCCAGAACGAGTAGCGTGGCCAACGGCACGCGGACCCGGTAAGACGGCCCGCGTGTACCTGGTCATCACGTTCCTCGAGCAGGTGGAAGGCACCGAGCGAGCCATCCGTCGGCTCCGGGAGTTTGGAATCCCGGAGCCGCTGGTGGTCCGAGCTCGCAGCGCGGCCGCGGCGCTGTCCGCCGAAGTCCCCGTGTTCGCGGGGCTTCGCAGTCTGGCCCTCGGAGCGGACGAGGACCGGGTGTTGCTGGTGAGCACCCTGCCTGGCGTGTCGGCCGAGGAGATGGAGCGGCTGATCCAGCGGGTCCAGCTGGAGATGGACGCGGATGATCCCCCGATGGGTCGGCTGGTGGCCCTGCCGGTGATCGCCGCACCCACCCACCGGCGCTCGTGACGAGCGGGGCGCGGCCGGTGTAAGCAAGCCCCGTGCAAGCGCTGCTCGTCTTCCTCGCCATCGCGGCGCTCTCCCTGCTCGCATCGAGTCCGGCGTTGGACCCGGGGCGTTTCCCCGCGCTGGCGCGGCTGGCGGCGGGGGGCTTCCTGTTCCTGTTGTTCGGCGTGGTGTTGGGGCCCTCGGCGGCGGGGGTGCTGTCCGCGGAGGACGTGCAGCTGATGCGCCCGGTGATGGCGCTGGGGCTGGGCACCGCGGGCGTCATCCTGGGGTTGAACCTGGAGCCCCGGCTGCTGCGGCTGTTGCCCCGGCCGGTGTACGCGGCGGCGCTGGCGCACTCGGGCACGGCGTTCCTGTTCGTGGCGGTGCCGCTGGTGGTGCCGTTGATGCTGACGTCGCGGCCGTCCGTGGTGGCGGCGGTGGGCGCGGCGTCGCTCCTGGGTGCGGCGGCGAGCCTGTCCTCCGGACACTTCGCGGTGCTGGCGTACCGGGGCGGGCGGATGGACCG
>NZ_SRLW01000349.1:0-9693 GCF_006518215.1 Myxococcus sp. AB025B | reverse complement strand
GGAGGGGGCGAGGCCGGGGCCGTCACGGTGGCGTCGGGGGCCTGCTTCGCGGCCTCCTTCTGGGCCTTCTCCGCCTCCGCGGCCTTGCGGAGCTGGTCCTTGCGCTCGCGCTCGAGGCGCCGCTCTTCACGCTCGATGCTCTTGCGTGCGTCCTTGGTGTACTGGGGGATGCGGTCGTCCTTGCCGCCCTGGGCCTCGTAGCGCTCGAAGTAGGTGAGCGCCGTCTTGTAGCGCCCGACGGGGTCGCCGCCTGGTGGCTCCACGTCGAGGTACAGGATGGCGAGGTTGAACAGCGGGTCGGGCTGCCGCGGGCGCAGCTCGAGCACGCGCTCGTACTCGGCCTTGGCGCGCTCGAAGTCACCGGTGCCGCGGTAGGCATTGCCCAGGTTGAGGCGCGCGGCGGCGAAGTCCGGCGCGGACTTCACGGCGGCCTCCAGCTCCGTCACGGCGGCGGCGTAGTCCTGGGCCTCGTTGAGCATCGCGCCGAAGTTGTTGCGAGCCTCGGCGAAGTCGGGTCGCAGCTTCGCGGCCTCCTTGAACTCCTCCAGCGCCTGCGGCCTGACGTTCAGCGCCAGGTACACCAGCCCGAGCGCGTTGCGCGTGGCGGCGTCCGCGGGGGCGATGTCGCGCGCGTTCTCGAGCACCATGCGCGCCAGCTCGTGCTTGCCCTCGCGGTAGTAGACCTGCGCGAGGACCTGCATGGCGTGCGTGTGTCGCTCGTCGCCCTTGAGCGCGCGCTTCGCCTCGGTGGCCGCGGGCTCCAGCTTCTTCTGCTGGAGCAGCGTGACGGCCAGCGCCGTGCGCAGCGTCACCGCGTCCTGCTTCGTCTCCAGGAGGCCGCGCAGCTCCGTCTCCAGCGCCGCCGAGCGGCCCGTGCGGCCGTACAGGCGCGTCAGGCAGTCCCACGCGGACTGTTGCTCGGGCGCGAGGGTGAGGGCCTGGCGGTACGAGCGCTCCGCGTCCTCGTGCTTGCCCAGGCGCTCCTGGACGATGCCCAGGTTCGTCCACGCGTAGTCGAGCTTCGGCTCCTGCGTCACCAGGGCGCGCAGCGCCGTCTCGGCCGCGGTCAGCTCGCCCGTCCGAGCGATGGCCACCGCCTGGTCGAAGTCCTCGGCCGCGCTGCGGCGAGATGGCTCGACGACGGGGGGCGCCTTCGCCGCCGTGTCCTTCCCGGGCGCGGGCGTGGACGCGTCCTGCGCGGGACGTGTCTCCGGCGCGGAGGCGCACGCGGACAACCACAGCCCCGATGAGAGGAACAGCGCGCTGAGGGCCGCGGCCCTGGGAGTGCGTAGCGTGGTGCTCACGGTTGAGCCCCTCCCGTGATGCGGGACGCGGACGCGGGACTGCGCGGCATGAAGCTCAAGGTCTGGCCACCGTCAGCGGTGTGGATCAAGTCTCCAACCGTGGAAGCGATGGCGCTCATTGCCTGGGACCCTCTGGAGGTGAGGGTCGAGGCCCTGGGCGTGTGTGGCATGAAGCTCACGGCTTGGCTCCCCCGGTGATGCGGCGCTCGTCCTCGGAGGAGGGCCGGGGCGGGCCGCTCACGTGGCCGATGAGCCCTTCCGGATAGGTGGCCTCGGACGCGAGGGCCTGCTTGGGCTCCTTGAGCACCGGGTACTCCTTCGGACGGAAGCGGTTGAGGGACTCCAGCGTGCGCCGGGTCCACTCGTTGGACACGCGATTCTTCCGGGCCTCCGCCAGCGCCACCGCGTAGCTCTCCACCGCGGCGTCCTCCAGCTCCGCCGTGTTCTGCGCGAGCAGGTCCTGGTACGTCACCACCGCCTCTTCACCCAGCCGCTTCACGTCCGGCGGCACGGGCGTCTCGATGATGGTGTTCGCGAAGCGCTCCAGCGCATAGCCGGACCGATAGGCCGCCGCGAGCGACCACTCGAGCTGCTTGTACGGATACACACGCGCGTACGCGTCCTTCACCGTCTTCACGCCCGCGCGCTTCACCGCGAAGCTGCGCACCAGCGTCTTGCCCCAGCCGCCAATCTTCAGCTTGTCGAACTGGCGGAGCTGCGCCTCCGCCAACTGGAATCGCCCATACGCCGCCGCGTTCGCCGCGAGCGGGTGCGTGTCCGGCTTGAGCTTGCGCCGGTCGAACTCGTTCGCCGCCTGGGTGTAGTCCTTCTGCGCCTGCTTCTCGTTGCCGAGCTTCTGGTGCGCATCCCCCATGCGCCGGTGCGCGTCCACCACCAGCTCCACCTGCGCGGACTTGTTCGCGTACTTGCGCACGAACTCCTGGAGCGCGCGCACCTCGCCGCGAGCATCCCCCTGCTTCTCCAGCAGGACGGCGGCGCGGTACTGGTTCTTCGGCGCGTCCTCGGCGGAGGGGAACAGCTCCGCGTAGCGGATGAAGGTGGCCGCGGCCTCCGAGTAGCGCTGCTGACCCTCCAGCAGGCGCGCGGTGTTGAAGAGCGCCGCCTCGCGGTCCTTCGACTTGGGGTAGTCCTTCACCAGCTTCTGGTAGCTGACGACGGCCTTGTCGAAGTCGTAGGACTTCTCCGCGTTGACGGCCACGCGGAACAGCGCCGCGTCCGCGAGCGGAGAGGACGGGTACTCGCGGTAGATGCGCTCGTAGAGCTTGAGCGCCGAGTCGAACCGCCGCGTGTTCTCGTGCGCGACGGCCGCGTTGTTCAGCGCCTTGTCGGCGAACTCGTGCCGGGGCGCCTCGTCGACGAGCTGCGTGTACTTGCGCGCGGCCTCCTCGTACTTGCCCTCGGCCAGCAGCTGGTCGGCCAGCTTGAAGCGGCCCGCGAGCTTGAACTTCACGAGCTGCTGATGCAGCTCGCTGGACGGCTCGATGACCTGCGTGTTGCCGGCCAGCCGGGCGCTGACCTCCTCCACGCTGCGCCAGTCCTTGTCGATGAGGAAGGACTCGACGGTGAGGTTGGTGGCGTAGCGGGCCACCTCGTTCTTCGGCCACGTCTGGATGATGCGCTCGAAGCGCTTGCGCGCCTCGGGGAAGTCGTCGTGCGCGTAGTACAGCTCCGCGGCCTTGTACGCGATGCCGGGCGCCTTCGCGTCGCGAGGCAGCAGCGCGGCGTACCGGTCCGACGCGGCCACCAGCTTCGCCTCGGTGGGCGTCAGCGGCGCGGGCTTCACCGCCGAGCCCTCCGGACGTTCACTGGAGCGCAGCACCTCCAGCTTCGGCGCCTTGCCGGCCTGCTGCTCCTGGGCGAGGAACTGCTGCCACGCGAGCACCGCGCTGTGGGCCGCGTCGTCGCGGTGCTTCACGCTCTCGCCGGTGTCGCGCACGCGCTCGTAGGCCTTCGCGGCCTCGGCGAACTGGAACGAGAAGTAGAGGCACTCGGCGTAATAGAAGCGCATCTCGCCCGCGCTCTTGCTGCGCGGGAAGCGCTCCAGGTACGTGCCATACGAGCGCGCCGCGGTGGCGAAGCCCGCCTGGGCCTGCTCGAAGCGGCCCTCCTTCTTGAACACCAGCGCCTGCTGATGGTGGAAGGTGGCGGTGGTGTAGAGGCTCTTCTCGACGAGCGCGTTGGCGCGGGAGACCGCGTCCGGGTCGCCCATGTTCTTCGCGTGCCACGCGGTGCCGGGCTGATAACGGGTGGCGAGCCGCTCCGACTCGGCGAAGGACTCCGCCATCATCCGGTCGCGCTCGTAGGACTGCACGATGCGCTGCTGGAGCTCGGGCGCGTCGGGCGTCAGCGGCTCCTTCTCCAGCACCTGGCGATAGGCCGCGATGGCGGACGCGTAGTTCGTCTGGTCGAAGTACACGTGCCCGAGGCGACGGTAGACGTCCGCTTCATACGGACGCCCCGCGCGCTTGACGAACAGCGACTTCGCGCGAGGCAGGCCGCCCCACGACTCGTCCGCGAGCGAGATGGCCACGTACTGCAGGGCCTCGTCGCGCAGGTCTCCGCCCACCTCGGTGTTGCCCTGGGCCGCGGCCTGGGCCTGGTAGAAGTCCACCAGCGTGAGGAAGGCCTCCACGCCCTCGTCGAAGCGGTCCATCCGGTAGTACGTCCAGCCCAGCTTGTAGAGGGCCTTGTCGTAGAGCGGGTGGAGCGTGTCGCGGGAGGCGGCCTCGAAGGCCTGGGCCGCGCGCGGCAGCGCCTGCGGGTCCTTGTAGTTCTCGAACCAGTACTCGCCGATGCGCACCCACGCCTCGGTGGCGAAGCGGCTGCGTGGATAGCGCGCGATGAGCTGTTGATACGCGAGGAAGCTCTCCTCCACCTGCTCCTGTTCCTCCAGGCAGTAGCCCAGCAGGTAGGACGCGCCATCGTTGAAGCGGTAGTCCGGGTACTCCTTCAACAGCCGGCGATACAGCGCGATGGAGTCCGCGTAGTCCTTCTTCGGCTCCACGGGGAACGCCGTGCCGTCGGGGTTCTTGTCGTGGATCTCCAGCCGGTCGCGGTACTCCTTCATCGCCAGCTGGTGCTCGTCCTGCGAGCGCTCGTAATAGAGCTCCGCGAGGCGGAACATCACGTCGGGCGTGTAGCGCGGCTCGCTGGGGTAGCGGCGCAGGAACTCCTCGAAGCGGACGATGGCCTCCATCCGCTCCTTGCGCTCCTGGGCCTCGAAGTCGCGGATGACCTTCTCGTACGAGGACGCGAGCGAGTCCCGCTTCTGCTCGTACTTGTGCTCCATCAGCCCCTGGACGTCGCGGCTGAACTCGCGCGACTCCTCGTCGTACGTGCGCAGGGCGCGGCTGACGTCCTGGAGCAGCAGCTCCTCGTCCGGCGAGCGACCCAGCCCATTCAGGTAGTCGCGTGAGGGCGTGCCCGAAGGGCTCGGGGCCTCCGTGTCGGAGGGGCTCGTGGCCTGGGCGGGAGCCTCCGGCGCCTGGGCGGCGGCGGGCAGCGAGGCCAGCGAGAGCAGCACCGCGAGAACGCGCCGCATCACCGGCTCTCCTCCGACGACAGCACGTCCCGGAAGTCGGCGTCGAGCGCGCGCAGGGCCTCGGCCTTCTGCGCGGAGACCTTCTGGATGGACGTCGTCTTGTCCTGCTTCTCGGTGAAGGCCACGTCCACCACACCCACGTCCGCCTTGAGCACCAGGTCGTAGAACTGTCGTCGCACGCGCCGGACGCTGTCGTAGGCGATGCGGCCCACCAGCTGCTTCGCGTTGCCGGCCACCGCGGCCACCTCGGCCTCGTAGCGCTCGAGCAACTGCTGCTCGGCCAGCACCTTCGCCCGGATGCGCGTGGCCTTCTGCTCCACGCGTCCGCGCAGCGCACCCTGGGCCTGGGCGACACGTCCTCGCAAGGCCTCGCCGCGCTGGCGCACCGCATGCGCGCGAGTCATGAGGCCCGAGGGAGCCTGTCGTCGCTCCGCCTCCTCGAGCACCGCGTGCTCCGCGCGCAGCGCCTGCGCGAACCGGCCGCGGATGGCCTGCTCTCCGGCCAGGGCCGCCGCCGCGCCGTTGCGCTCATCGGCGAGCCGCCCGCGCGTGCGGTCCAGCTCCCCCTGCAAGTCCGTGAGCGTCTGGACCTCGGCCTGGAGCTGCACGAGGAACTCCTGCTCCTCCTCGGGAGGCGTCTGCCGGAGCAGCCGCGTGTCATCCACCCACTTGCGCACCGCCGCGGCGATGGCGTGCAGCCCCTGCACCTCCGCGCCCAGCCGGAAGGCCTCGCGGTCCACCGCGTCCACGCGCGCCTGCATCCGACGCAGCCGCTCCTCCAGGTCCTGCTGTGTGGCGGGCATCGAGGCGAAGCGGACGGCCAGCGCCTCGCGCTCACGACGCAGCGGCGCGAGCCGGGCGCGCTCGTCGGCGGTGAGCGAGGCCTCCAGGGACAATCCCTCCAGCTCCACCAGCGCGGCCTCGACCTGGATGCTCGCCGTCTCCACGGAGTCCGAGAGCGTGAAGCCCTCCTGCAGCTCCGGGAAGGTCTGCAGCTTGCGCGTGTCCAGGGCCGTGAGGATGCGCGCGGCCAGCTCCCGCGCCTCCAGCGTGCCCTTCCGCCCGCTGTCGATTTCGCCCACCGTCTTCATCGCGCTGCTCACCTCGCGCTCCGTTGACGCGTACTTCAGCGTGAGCGGAGGCAGGAGCGTGCGCACGTCCGGCACGGTGTCGGTGCGCGCCAGGAGCCGCTCGAAGTACGCCACCGGGTCGCGGTTGGCGCGCAGGAGCACGTCCACCTTGTCACGCTCCGGACGGAAGGTGCCGATGAGCTCGTCGTACGACGCGATGGCCTCCTCGTACCGCTTGAGCTTCTGGAGCAGGTGTCCGCGCAGCAGCTTCGCCTCGGGCGCGAGCTTGGACTCGGGCGACACCAGCAGCAGGATGTCGACGGCGTTCTTCGCCTCCTGGTGGTTGCCCTTGCGCACCTGTGTCCACGCGATTTCGTAGAGCGACTCCGGGAAGGACTCGCTCTCCTGCGGCACCCGGCCGTACCAGTCCAGCGCCTCGTCGAAGCGGCCCGCTTCGTACAAGAGGCGTCCCAGCGACATCAGCGCCAGCTCACGGATGCGCTCCGTGTCCGTGTCCGCGGTGGCGCGGACCTGGGGCTTGTTCTTCGTCTTCGGCGCCGTCGTCTCGGCCGCGCCCTCCACGGGCGTGAGCAGCTGCTGCAACTGGAGGATGGCGATGGGCAGCTCACCCGCCTGCATCGACAGCACCGCCATGTGGTAGCGCGCCTGCAACTGGTAGGGCCCGCCGTGGGCCTGGGCCAGGGGCGCGAAGGCGGCCCTCGCGTGGGCGATGCGCTCGGAAGGCGCCAGGTCCGTGCGACGGAACAACCGCTTCGCGTAGACGTACTGGATGTCCGCGGGGAGCTGTCCGCCGAACAGCCCACGCGCCTGCTCCACGTAGGCGTCCACGTCGTCGTAGAGGTTCAGCCGGCCGCTGATGGCCAGGTAGCGCGTGAGCGCGTCGCGGTGGCGCGGCGAGGGCGTGGGCAGCGACAGCAGCTCGCGCAGGTACAGCCGCGCGCCCACGTCGTTCTTCTGCTGGTACAGCGCGTCCGCCAGGAAGTAGAGCGCGTCCGCGTACCGGGGGTGGCCGCGGAACTCCGGGTCGCTCACCAGGTCGTAGAAGTGGACGGAGGCCGCCGTCCAATCGCCCAGGAGGTACTGAATCTCCGCGTCGGAGTAGCGGCGCACGCGCGCCTGCGCCTCGTCGGGCTCCGGCTGCTGGCTGTACTTCGTCTCCACCTGACGGAGGCTGTCCTCGGCGAGCTGGAGCTGGCGCTCCACCGTCGTCAGGCGCTGCTCCAGCTGCTGCGCCGTGGGCGGCGGGGGAGGGGGAGCGTCGGCCCGGGCGACAGCGCCACCCGCGAGGCCGAACACCAGGGCGAGTGCGCGAAGCGACACGTTCACCGGCGGGCCCCTACCGCGCTTCAGTGGAGGTGGTGGCCGGGGGAGTCGTCCCCGCTTCGCCGTCGATGCGGGGCGCCGCGTCGCGCGACAGCTCGATGTCGTAGCGCACCGCGGGCCGGTCCTTGTGGTCCGTGGTCACGCCGCCCTGCTCGAAGCCCACCACGCGCACCGTGGACACCTTTCCCGGCTCCGCGTTGAAGGTGTAGCTGGATTGCACCTTGAACTTGTAGCCCTCCACGTAGCTGAACACGCCGAAGCCGTTGCCCCGGTACACCAGGCGCACCGCGAGCTGGTGCTGGCCCGGGACGATGCGCCCGTTGAAGACCTCGAACTGCTCGCGCTTGGCCAGCTCGCCCTGCAGGTCCAGCTGCGTGAAGATGGGCGCGCCGTCGAGCGCGTACGTCACCGACTCCAGGATGAAGGAGCCGCCCATCTCGTTCTTGTGGACGATGTGCGCCCGAGCGCCCGTGGTGACGTCACCGCCGAGCACCGTCTCCTGGAGCAGCAGGAGCCGCGCCTTGGAGCGGTAGATCTTCTCCTTCAGGTCGACGACCTGCTCCTCCAGCGTCTTCACGCGCGCGTTGAAGGCCTCGTCCGCGGTGCTGTCGCCCTCGGGCGCGGGGGCCTGGGCGGCGGCGACTGGCGGCTGGGCGGGAGAGCGCGACTCCTGCGCGAGCGCCGACCCACAGAGGGTGGCGCTCACGAGCGCGAGGAGTCGGAGGGTGGCTGCGACACGCACTGTGCGACCTCAGGAGGCGGACGGCCCGGCCCGTCGGCAGCAGGTTGTAACACCCTTGACCGCGGGGCGTCTCGTCACCCGCGGTACGGGAGCCGGTTGCCCGGCCGCTTCCTCGTCAGCCGCCCTTCTTCAGCTCGGTGAGCACCAGCTTCGCCACCGCCTTGAGCGTGTCGAACACGCCCACGCCCGTCGGCGCGATCGCCTCGTACTTGGGGATGTTGCGCGGGTTGAGCGCCTTCTGCATCTCATCCACGGTGACGGCGTTGGGCAGGTCGCGCTTGTTGTACTGGATGACGTACGGAATCTTGTTCAGGTCGTAGCCCTGCTCGGCCAGGTTGATGCGCAGGTTCTCGAGCGACTCCATGTTCGCTTCCATGCGCTCGATCTGACTGTCGGCCACGAAGACGACGCCGTCGACACCCTTCAGGATGAGCTTGCGGCTGGCGTCGTAGAACACCTGACCGGGCACCGTGTAGAGGTGGAAGCGCGTCTTGAAGCCGCGGATCTCTCCGAGCGACAGCGGCAGGAAGTCGAAGAAGAGCGTGCGGTCCGTCTCGGTGGAGAGCGAGATGAGCTTGCCCTTCGTCTCGGCCGCCGTCTTGTTGTAGATGTACTGGAGGTTGGTCGTCTTCCCGCAGAGACCCGGCCCGTAATAGACAATCTTGCAGTTGATTTCGCGGGATGAGTAGTTGATGAAGGACATGGCTTCCCGGGTTACTCGCTGAAGAGGTTGTCGATATCGTCGTCGGAGATCTCGGCGAACGGCGACCCGGCACCCGGGCTGTCCGTCTTCTTCACCAGACTCTCGAAGATCTTCGTGAGCTCGTCGCTGGCCTTCTTGATGCGCAGGCGGACGAGGCCCAGGCTCGTGCGGTTGTCGAAGATGACGACCAGCACCACCCGGCTGCCGACAATCGTCATGTAGAGCGAGTCCTTGGCCCCTTCGTGGAACTGGTTGGGGAACTCGTTCTCACCGATCAACTTGGCGAGCCCGCCCATCGCAGCCACGTTGCCGGCCGTCAGCGAGGCCAGGGACGTGGTGTCGATGTTCTGCGTCTGGCCAGCCGAGGAGATGAGCTGCCCGTTCTTGTCGACGAGGAAGACCACCTTCGCGTTCGCGTCCTTGGTGAGCCGGTCGCAAACGGCGTTGATCTTGGTGAACTCCTCTTCGTACATCACCAGTTGCGTGCCCATGGGCGTATGCGCTCCTCAGCGTTCGCTCGTCCCTCTCACGGTGCCACCCCGTTGTTTCTGGAGTGAATCCCGGAGGTTAGACGAGGCGCTACCGACCGTGAGGATGCTTAGCAAAGCCCCTCCACCACAGCAAGAAGCCATCCGTTCCTGGCGGTGAGAACGAGGATGTCCCGGGCTTGTCCGCCCGCTTCGAACCCCCGGCGAGCCCCGGTCAACCCCCTCCAGGGCCTTTCCAGGTGGACTGAGGGTGCCGGTTTGGGGGTGTTCGCGGGTTTCTCTATACTCCGCCGGGCTTTGACGCCCCCACGCCCCCTTGCCCCCATCCTGGCGCGTCTGGCGCCCTTGCTGTTGGTGCTGGTCGCTGCTCCGTCCGTCCGGGCGGAGGAGGTGCGCGAGCGAGCCTCGCTGCGCCTTCGCTACGGCATTGCCCTCCGGAACGGACAGCAGGCCGATGTAGGGCCCGGGCCTGTCTCTTAT
>NZ_SRLW01000348.1:0-9695 GCF_006518215.1 Myxococcus sp. AB025B | reverse complement strand
AGCCATAGCTGCCCGCCGTGCCATGCAGCTTGTGCGCGACGACGCCCGCCTCCTCCAACGCCACCCCGTCCCCCGCGCGCGCCGCCGACAAGAGCGCCTCCAGCCCGCTCACCTTGTCCTTCAGCCGCGCGCCGTACTCCTGGTTGAGCGCCACCAGGCTCGCCGCCAGCTGGTCGCGCACCAGGTCCACGTCCGCCAGGGCCCGAGGCCCCGCCGGCGCCGGCGGCAACGCCTTGGTGAAGAGCTGATTCACCCAGAGGTACAGCTCGTCCGGCCGGTACGGCTTGTGGATGATGCGCGCCACCTTGAGCTGCCGCGTGAGCAGCTCGTGGCTCTTCAGGTCCTTCCAGAACGCCGACGCGAACAACACCGGCAGGTCCGGCTGCTGGCCGCGCAGCTCGCGGATGAAGTCCGCCCCCGTCACCCCCGGCAGCAAGCCGTCCACGATGGCCGCGTCCACCGGCACCTTCGCCAGCACCGCCCGCGCCTCCGCCGCCGTGCGCGCCGTCTCCACCCGGAAGCCCTTCTCCCGGAGGAAGGCGCACACCAGGCTCTGCAAGTCCTTGTCGTCCTCGAGGAACAGCAGCGTCTTCGCGTCGGTCATGAAACGGCCCTTGTCTCCAGCTCGCCGTCCTTGCCGGACAGCAACTCGTGCAGCAGCTCGCGCACCGAGGCCACCAGCTCCTCCTCGGACGAGCGCGCCTTGCTCAGGTGCCGCGTCATCCCCAGCGTCAGCTGCCGCTGGTCCGCGCGCGACAGGTCCCGCCCCGTGAAGACGATGAGCGGCGTCGTGCGCCCCCGTCCCCGGCGCAGGATGTCCACCACCTCGAACCCGTCCAGCCCCGGCAGCCCCACGTCCAGCACGATGAGGTCCGGCGGCGTGCGCCGCGCCAGCTCCACCGCGCTCTCCCCATCCGCCGCCTCGAACACCTGCACCCGCCCCAGCCGCTCCAGCCTGGCGCAGATGACCCGCCGCGTGGCCACGTCGTCATCCACCACCAGCACCCGCGCCTGCCCCGGCCGCCGCATCGCGTGGCGCAGCGCGCCGAGCAACCCCGACTCCTCCAAGGGCTGCGACATCCAGTCCACCACCAGCGGCGTCCCCACGCCCTCGCCCTCCGACGAGCGCCCCGACAGCGCCACCACCGGCAGCGCCCGCGTGCGCGGCTGCTCCCGCAGCGAGCGCACCCAGTCCAGCGCCTGCCCGTCCGGTATCCGCGTGTCCAGCACCACCGCGTCCGGCGGCTCGGCCTCCAGCACCTTCTGCGCCTCCGCCAGGCTCACCGCCCGCACCACGCGGTAACCCTCTTGCGACAGCAACCCGCGCAGCAATCCGGACAGCTCGGCGTCCGCCGTGGCCACCAGCACGTCGTGCCGGCTGGTGTCCCGCGCCGTCGCCGCCGCCACCACCGCCGGGTGCGAGCCCGACACGGGCCTGGCCGCCTCCAGCGTGAAGGTGAAGGTGGAGCCCTTGCCCAGCGCGCTCAGCACCTCGATGCCGCCGCCGTGCTGGTTCACGATGGCCTGCGAGATGGCCAGCCCCAGGCCCGTGCCGCCCTTGGAGCGGGAGTCCGAGCCGTCCAGCTGCTGGAAGCGCGCGAACAGCCGGTCCTTCTGCTCCTCGGGGATGCCGGGCCCGGAGTCCACCACGCTGAAGCGCACGCGCCCCGGCACCTCCGGCAGCACGCGAACCACCACCTCCGCGCCGCCGGCGGAGAACTTCACCGCGTTGGAGACCAGGTTCGTGAGCACCTGGATGAGCCTGTCCCGGTCTCCGCGCACGCGGGGCGACTCCTCCACGTCCGCGCGCAGCACCACGCCCGCCGCGTCCGCCACGCCCTTCAGGCCGCTGAGCGTCGCCTCCACCAGCTCGCGCGCATCCAGCGAGGCGAGCTTCAGCTCCAGCATGCCCGCCTCCATCTTCTCCAGGTCGAGGATGTCGTTGATGAGGCGGATGAGCCGCTCCGTGTTCGAGCGCGCGATGCGCACCATCTCCAGCGCGGGCTCCGGCACCTCGCCGACGATGCCGCCCTCGAGCAACCCCAGCGAGCCGCGGATGGACGTCAGCGGCGTGCGCAGCTCGTGGCTCACCGTGGAGACGAACTCGTTCTTCATCCGCTCCACCTCCTTGCGCTCGGTGATGTCGCGCACGAAGGCGGTGAAGCGCGCGGGCCCCTCGCCCGGCACCCGCACCAGCGTCAGCTCCGCGGGGAACATGCTCCCGTCCGCGCGCAGGCACGGCGACTCCAGCCGCGTGGCCACGCTGGACGTCTCGCCCAGCGCGGCGGAGACCTCCTCGCGCTTGCCCGCGGGCAGCGAGGCCGGCAGCGCGAGCGCCAGGAACTCGCGCCCCACCGCCTGGGCCGCCGTGAGCCGGAAGACCTTCTCCGCCGTGGGGTTGAGCTCGAGCAGCCGCCCCGCCTCGTCGATGAGCAGGATGCCGTCCGGCGCCGCCTCCAGGATGGCCGCCTTGCGCGCCTGGGTGGTGCGCTGCTCCTCGCTCGCGGCGACGAGCTCCCGCCCCCGCTGCTCCACGCGCTCCTCCAGCGCCGCGTTGAGCGTGGCCAGCTCCCCGGACGCGCGCGACAGCCGCACCAGCACCACCACCACGTACGCCCCCAGGAGCAGCGACGCCGCGAAGAAGACGACGCGCGTGCGCTCGTTGGCCACCTGCGCCCGCTCGTGCAACTGGACGAAGGTGCCCACCAGCCGCTCCGCCTGCGCGCTGGCCGAGCGCTCCAGCAGGGCCTGCATCGCGGCGTCCGCCCCTGGCTGCTCGCCCCGGGCCTGGGCCGCCCGCGAGCGCTCCAGGAGCGCGCGGTTGTCCTCCAGCGCCCCCAGGTACGCGTCCAGCGACGACGCCATCACCCGCGCCTCTTCATCCGACAGGAAGGGCGGCACGTCGCGCAGCGCCTCCGCGCGGGCCTTCAGCGCGGCGAAGGCCTGGGCGTGGGAGCCATGGCGCTCGGGCAGGCCCAGCCGCTCGCGGAGCACGTCCTGCTCCAGCTCCGCGCTCGCCAGGCGCAGCTGCTGCAGGCCCGTGCGGTACGCGTCGATGCGGGCGGTGCCCCAGGGGCGGCCCACGACGAAGAGGGCGCACAGCACCAGCAAGGCCCCCACCGGGAGGGCCACGGAGCGCTTCGACAGGCGCGTGCCCGTCATTCCGGCACCAGCTTGCGAATCTCCTTGGGCAGCGTCATGGGGTCGAAGGGCTTGCTGATGACGCCCACCGCGCCGAGCCCCAGGTAGCGCTCCACCTCCTGCTTCTGCACCTTGGCCGTCATGAAGATGATGGGCGTGCTCGACGTGGCCACCTGCTTGCGCAGCTCACCGAAGGTGGTGGGTCCGTCCATGCCCGGCATCATCACGTCCAGGAGGATGAGGTCCGGCAGCTCCTCGGCGGCCTTGGAGAGGGCCTCGGCGCCCGACGCGGCGAGCACCGTGTCCCACTTCCCCACCCGGCTCAGGCTCAGCTTCCCGATGGCGCGGATGTCCTCTTCGTCATCCACCAGCATCACCTTGCGAAGGGTCGTCATGGGGGCGGACCTCCTCTGGAGGGGGGTAAGGGTGTGCTAACCCACGTGCGGGGAACCTGGGGAGTGGACGTCTGTCCAGGGTTCCGCGTCGGGGATTCAACACCCGACGCCCGCGCATTCCCAGCCTCCCGACGCCGGACGCCTAGCCGGTCGCCTTGCGCCGCCGCGCCGGACGGGCCTGCTTCACCGGGGCGGCCCGGGGCGGCATCACCGACACGACGGCGTTGACGACGCGCGACACCGCGCGCAGCTGCGAGGGCTCCAGCTCCCGGAGCTTGCGCGTCATGCGGCGCAGCTCCAGCGGGTCCTCGCGCTCCGGCTTGCGTGTCACGGGCGTCAGCGGAGCACCACCCCGGCCGACCCCCAGCAGCGTATCCGAGGAGACCTGGAGCACGTCACACAGCCGCTTGAGCGTCTGCGTGCGAGGCAACATCCGGCCACGCTCCAGCCGGCTGTAGACCTCCATGGCCATGCCGACGCGCTCGGCCACGTCGCTCTGGGTGAGGCCCAGCCGCAGGCGAGCGGTCCGCGCCGCCCCTCCCAGGATGGCCGCGAGCTTGTGGTCGACGGGCTCACGCATGATGGGGGCAGCGTCGCACGGCGCGCGGGGGAGGCAAGTTTCCCGTCCCTTCAGCGCCGCCGGAGCGCGAGCGCGCCCTGGACCACCTGCACCACGGCCCTGAGCGCCTCCGGCTCCAGCGCGCGCAGGGAGCGCAGCAGCCGCCGCAGCACGGGCGGGTCCTCCACGCGCGGGCCCACCGGTCCTCGGACCGCCACGGGCGCGCCCTCCGACAAGCCCAGCAGCGCGTTCGCATCCATGCACAGCACCAGGCACAGCCTGCGCAGCGTGGTCACGCTGGGCAGCACGCGTCCGCGCTCCATGCGGCTGTAGACCTCCATGGCGATTCCCACGCGCTCCGCGACGTCCGCCTGGGTCAATCCCAACCGGGCCCGCGCCGCCTTCGCCGCCGCCCCCACGGTGATGGCCAGTTCCTCGTTCATGGTCCCCGCGCCTCTCGGACAGTCTCCCTGCCACATCGTCCGCGCCGCACCCTACCTCACGAGGGGGACAGACTACCCAAAAAGAAGGCCGCCATGCTAATGACGCCAGGGGTTGACCCAGGTCACCCGGAATCGCTGGCGGGGTTTCGATTTCCAGAGAGGGATTCGACCTTGAAGGTCCTGGGTCTGGTGATGCCCTCATGGGTGGGGACAGACGGAGAGGATGGGACGATGAGCGACCTGGAGGCGATGCACCCGCTGCTGCTCCAACCCTCGGAGCAGCTGGGGGCCCTGCGCATCATCCGGAGGCTGGCGACCGGGGGTTATGGCGCCATCTTCCTGGCGGAGAGCGAGACGAAGGGCACGGTGGCGCTGAAGTTCGCGCTGGAGGGCCCCTCGGAGAACGACGAGGCGCGGGTGGACGCGCGCACGAAGCGGGAGGCGCGGCTGCTGATGCACCTGGCGCACCCCAACGTGGTGGAGCTGCTGGGCTACCGGCGCTGGCCGGACGCGCACCGCGGCTACCTGTACCTCATCATGGACTACGTGGAGGGCCCCACCCTGGCCAGGTGGGCCACCACGGAGAAGGCCACGCCGCGCCGGGCCGCGCAGGTGTTCGCGTCGCTGGCGCTCACGCTGGACGCCATCCACGGCGCGGGGGTGGTGCACCGAGACCTCAAGGGCAGCAACATCATCGTGCGCGCGTCGGACGGGGAGCCGGTGCTGGTGGACTTCGGCTCGGGGGACCACCCGTGCGCCCCGTCGCTGACGGAGGACCGGCTGCCCCCGGGCACGCCCAGCTACCGCAGCCCGGAGTCGCTGCGCTTCTGGATGGGGCCACGCATCCCCGGCGCGCGCTACCGGTTCGCGCCCACCGATGACCTGTACTCGCTGGGGCTGGTGCTGCACGAGGTGCTCACGGGCACCTTCCCCTATCCGGCCCACCTGCCGCCGTCCGCGCTGCTGGCCAGCATCGAGTCGGCCGTGCTGCAGCTGCCGTCCGTGCTCAACCCGCGCGTGCCCCGGGTGCTGGATGGAATCGTGCTGCGGCTGCTCGACAAGCATGCGGGCGGACGGTTCCCGAGCGGCGCGGAGCTGTTCGGCGCGCTCTCCGCGGCGCTGGAGCTGGCGGACGACACGTGGGACCAGCCGCTGTTCCCGCCCCGGCCGCCCCACGAGGCCGTCACGGAGGAGGACGAGTCCCTGTTCGATGGGGACGAGGAGGGCCGGGAGGTGCGGCAGTGGATGCGCTGGCCGGACTGGCCCGGCGCCAGCTCCGCGTCGGGGTCCGCCCGCACGCCCTCCACCGAGCCGGTGGCCCCGCCCGTCGCCCCCTGGCGCTCCTGGCTGCGCCGGCGGCTGCACGTGCTCAAGGGGGCGCTCAAGCCCTGGCGCGGGAAGGATTAGGCATCCAACACCTGACGTCCAATGGTTGTCGCCCAACCTCGGATATTCCATCACGGCCGGCTTCGTGTTACCTGGGGCATCCTGTAGCGCCCAACTCACTTCCCAGGTTGAGAGGCAGGCCATGACGACGCCCGACACGACGACGGAGGATTCTCCCGGAGGACCGCGCCGGCCGCGGGTGCTGTTCAACGTGGGCGGCACGGTGTTCGAGTTCGTGCGCAAGCTGGAGGTGCGCTCCACCGGAGAGCTGCTGATGCTGGTCCGGCGACGCTACCGGGACGGGCAGAGCGGCCTGGTGGTGGTGAAGCGGCTGCGCAGCCCGGCCACCTTCGTGGAGCGGCGCAGGCTGGTGGAGGAGGTCAGCCTGACGTTCCGCTTCAAGCACCCCAACATCGCGCAGGTGCACCAGATGAAGGTGTACCGGGGCGCGCCCCACGTGGTGATGGAGTACGTGGAGGGGCGCTCGCTGGACACGCTGTTGAACCTGACGGCGATGCGGCGGCGGCCCGTGTCCGCCGCGCTGGCGGCGTTCGTGGTGGCGGAGGTGGCGGACGCGCTGCACCACGCACACCTCGCGGTGGATGACTGGAACCGGCCGCTGGGCATCGTGCACCGGGACGTGAGCCCCCGGAACATCCGGGTGGGGACACATGGGGATGTGAAGCTGACGAACTTCACCGTGGCCTCGTCGCGGCTGGTGGGGCGGGAGGAGACGAGCCGGCCGCTGGTGAAGGGCGACGTGGCCTATGCGTCACCGGAGCTGCTGCTGCGCGCGCCGGTGGATGCGCGCTCGGACTTGTTCTCGCTGGGGTTGGTGTTGCTGGAGCTGCTCACGGGGCGCCACCCGCTCGCGGTGGAGGACACGCCGCCGCCGCCGTTGCCGGAGGGGTTGGTGCTGGAGGCGCAGGGGCCCACGTGGATGCCGGTGGACGAGGTGGCCGCGCGGATGACGAGCCTGGAGCCGGAGCTGGTGGCGCGGCTGGTCGCGGACGTGCCGGAGGGGCTGGCGGCGGTGGTGCTGCGCGCGCTGCGCAGGGCGCCGGAGGAGCGGTTCCAGACGGCGGAGGAGATGGGCTGCGTGCTGCGCGGGTGGCTGAGCGTGCACGCGCCCGGGCAGGGGCGCCATGCGACGGCGGAGGAGATAGCGCGCGTGGCGATGGAGGCGACCAGCCGGCGCAATCAGGCGGAGCTGCTGGAGGGTGGGCTGCATCCGGAGGACCTCACGGCGGAGGAGGCGTCGGTGCCGCTGGAGCCGGGTGGGCGCGCGGAGCTGGACGCCGAGGGCTCGCTGGCGGAGGAGGCCGCGCGGGTGTTCGGGGTGCCGGGCAAGCGCGGGGTGACGCGCGCCCGCGTGGAGGAGCCCGCGCCTCGCGATGGGGAGGAGGCGTGGTGGACGTCCAGGGTCGAAGCGGAGTCGGTGGCCGCGCCCGTGCGGAGCGGGGCCGTGGAGGCGCCGTGGCCGGAGGATGACGTCACGCCTCCGGGTGGGAGCAAGCCGCTCGAGTCGGACGACGAGCCCGACGCGTCCTGAGCGCTCGCGCTACATCCTCCCCGCGATGAGCATCGTCAGCACCAGCGCCGCGAGCACCGCCAGCACCACGCCGAGCACGCGCCACGCGGAGATGGGGGATTCGCCGAACACCACCTCCGCGTCCTGGCCATGCACCAGGACGCGGTACGGCTTGTCGCGATAGCGATACGCCAGCACATACACCGGCAGGGCCCACCGCGTGGTGCGCAGGCTCGACAGCGCCACGGCCACGCGCACGTTGCGGTAGCGACGGCCGGGGATGTCTCCACTCGACTGCACGTGCTCGCTCGCGAGCCGCTCCACCGACTGGAACACCCGGCGCCTCGCCCCCGAGCGCGTCGCCTCGAAGCGCTCGACGCTGGCGCCCTCCGGCCCTCGCGCCTCACCCACCGCCTCGTCGAAGCGGTAGTGCGGCGTGAGCTTGTCGCACTCGTCCATCGTCAAGCCGCGCGACGCGGCGACCAGGATGTTGGAGAAGTCCAGGTGCGTCTGCCCCGCGTGCGGCGCCCAGTCCGAGCGCCGGGAGCCCGCGTCCGAGTCCGCCGTCCAGCTCACCTCCACGCCCGCATTGAACACCCACGCGGGCCACCACATGGGCCGCATGGACTCCAGCGCCGCCTCCTCGGCCAGCCCCGACGGCCGGAAGAAGGCCTTGCGCCCCAGGAAGCGCGACAGCGCCTCGCCCGCCACCGACGGCTCCACCGAGAAGGGCAGCCACCCCTGCGCCTGCTCCACCGGGTCCACCGTCATCTCCACATGCGTCACCGCGCCGCAGTAGTCACAGCGTGGCGCCCTCGCCTCCACCGAGTACTCCACCGACGCGCCGCAGCTGTCACAGCGCACCACCCGCGCGCGCTCGACGGCGGCCTCCTGCCTCGGTGGCTCCGGCGTCGCGAGGCCACACACCGGACAGCGCAGGTCATCCACCTCCAGCTCGCACGCGCACCGCTCGCACGGCGACACGCTGACGGCCGCGCTCATCGGCCACCTCCCTGGAGGAAGAGCCACAGGCCCAGCACCCCCAGCAGCCCCACCACCACCGCCGCCGTCACCTTCCACACGGACAGGGGCGCCTTCCCGTGCACCTCACCTGTCTGCCCATTCACCAGCACGCGCAGGGGCTCCGCGTCCTGGGCGTAGCGCACCGCCAGCACCCAGACGGGCAACAGGCACACGTCCAACGACTCCCAATCCAGGTGGCTGTCGTGACTCAGCTCCCGATGCGAGTCCCCGGGCATCAGCGCCGCGAGCTTGTCCAGCAGCCGCCCCGACACCTCCTCGCGCGCCTTCTCCAGACACGCCTGGAACGTCAGCGTGGGCTCCTCCGCCACCCAGCCGGACACCAGCGCTGGCGTGTAGCGCGCCAGCCCCCGCAAATCGAACGGCTCCAGCGCCTCCAGCTCGTCGTTGTGCAAGCCATTGGACGCGGTGACGAGCACGTCCGCCACATAGCCGGAGACCTGGCCGCTCAACGGGCGCCACTCGGTGCGCGTCACCGTGCGCGTGCGCGTCACCGTCTTGCCGTTCTCCGTCGTCGTGTAGCGCTCCTGCTCCTGGTAGTTCTCACCGATGGAGGCCTGGAACCGGGAGGTCGCCAGCGCGCTGTAGAGGTAGGCGGGCACATAGACGCCGTGCACGTCCCCCGGCTTCGCGTCGCGAATCCCCGAGCGACAGAAGCGGCTGCGCGAGCGCAGCCAGTGCGACACCTTCTCCCGCGCCGCCGCGTGGTTCAGCGAGAAGCCCAGCGCGAAGCGCGGCTCGGGCACCCCGGGCGTCGGCGGGCGCTCCACCACGGAGGGCGCGGCGCAATACGGGCAGCGCGTGGTGCGCAGCGAGGGCTCCAACACCAGCATCGCGCCACACGACTGACACCCCAGCCGGAGCCTCGGCTCCGTCAGCGCCGCGGCAGGCTCCTCGTGCCCCAATGCCATCACCCCACTCCTTGTCGAGGCGAAGCGGACAGGCGCTCGCCCGCCCGCTCGCCGTGCGGACTTCTGCGCCACGACGATAGCCGGGTTGCCGGAGGCATTCCGCGTCATGACTGTATCCAGACGGAGGATTCCATCATGGCGAAGGACCCGCGACGACAGCCCGTCACCCAGCCCGCCGAGGACTTCTACGGGCGCCCCACCGGTCCCCGGGGCGAGCCCGCGCCCCGCGAGGAGCGTGAGCCACCCCGCGTCCCGCCCTCCACGCCCGACGACGACGCGCCCGAGCGC
>NZ_SRLW01000347.1:0-9699 GCF_006518215.1 Myxococcus sp. AB025B | reverse complement strand
CCGATGAGGAGCCCGCCCGCCCCTCGGTGAAGCGCGTGGAGCCGCCCGGGACGCCCGGCTTCGGCTTCGAGCTCCGGGACGCCGGCGCCCGGGGAGCTCGTTCCGGAGGCAAGCGGAGCCCGTCCGGGACGCTGGCCCCCCTGCTGGGCCCAGGCGAGGTGTGGCTCGCCCTGCCCGGCAAGCCGGAGGCGTGGAAGGTCCAGGCGCCGCCGTTCCTCACGGTGCTGGAGCTGTCGCGCCAGGCGGTGGAGCTGGCTCGGGCGGTGGAGCTCAAGGAGCCCCGGTTCCAGCTGGAGCCCGCGGGCACCCGCTCCCCGCTGCTGCTCGACCTGGAGGCCGGCAAGGCCCGGGTGGGCCGCGCGGGCGTGCCCTTCCCGCTCACCGGCATGCAGCTCGCGGCGAGCCTCTTCCACCTGGGCGAGGCGCTCGCGGCCACCTTCGCGGAGGAGGACCGGACGCAGGTGGGCAACCCCTACCTGGTGGAGCTGGCGGAGCGCTGCCGGGAGGGACTCTCCCATCTGCGCGGCCCCGTGGAGCCCCCCGAGCAGTCCGGCGCGGCGCGGGAGAAGCGCCCCCGGACGACGGAGAGCGCCTCCAAGCCGCTCAAGGTCCCCGGCCGGCTGCGACGGCTGCGCTTCGAGCGGCTGTGGGAGCAGCGCGGGCTCGAGGACGCGGAGGAGTCGCGGCTGCTGCTCGGACGTCACGGGCCGGTGTGCTGCTCGCCTCAAGCGGCGGTGGCCTTCTCGCGCAAGGACGGGTCGCGGCTGTGGCGTCGCGCCGCGGCGCTGGGCGTGGCGGCCTCCGCGGATGGCCACGCGGTGGCGGCGGACCTCTCCCGCGTGTACGGCTTCACGGGCCGGGGCGCGGGGGCGCGCTGGCTGCACGACCACGACGGCATCCCCCTGGGGCCGCTGCTCCTGCGCAAGGACGGGCTCTTGCTCACGCTGTCCGAGGACCGCACCGTGGTGGCCTTCGCGGAGGCCACCGGGCGCGAGGTGTGGCGACTGGCCCCTCCGCGCACGCAGCGAAGCTGGCTGACGACGCAGGGCCACCGCGCGCTGGTGACGACGGACTCCGGCTATGTCTACGGGCTCGACCTGGAGGATGGACAGGTGCGCTACCGGATGCGCGCGCCCCTGCCCTTCCACGGCGCTCCGGTGCCGTGGGGTCGTCGGTTCCTCGCGCTGCTCGGCCGGGGCTCGCACTGGGCGCTGCTGCTCGCGGACGCACACACGGGCGAGGCGGCGTGGACGCACGAGCCGGACCTCACCCACCCGTCGGCGCCGCTGCCGGTGGGCTCGCGCGTCTTCATCGCCGGGGAGCGCGAGCGCGAAGGCCTGCTCCTGTGCCTGGACGCCAAGGGCCAGCGCGTGTGGGAGCGGCCGCTGAACCTGGGGCCGGGGCCGTACGCGCTCTCGCCCCTGCCTCGCGCGGTGGTGGTGACCAGCGCGTCGGGAGCGGCGGCGCGCGTGGCCTCGTCGGGCACCGTGGACTGGCGCGTGGGCGCCGCGGGGGAGCCGCTCATCGGCGCGCTGCCGGCACGCACCGCGCGCGGGGTGACGCTGGTCCCGGGTGAGCGGGTGCGCGCGGTGGACCCTCGTGGAGGCCAGGTGCTGGCCGAGGTGCGCGCGGGGGCGGGGCTCGTCGCGCTCCAGGCCGACGTGCGCCTCAACCTCTACTTCCTGGACGACACCGGCGCGCTGTCCGCGTACCGGCTGGGCTCCCACTTCACCGTCGTGGAGTGAGGGCGAACACCGCTTCGCCCTCTCCCCTGCACACCGCTAGTTCGCGGCGGCCTTCTTCGACGGGTCGATCTCCTCCTCGGGACGCTCCTCCTGCGTGGCGCCCTCCCACGTCTCACCCGCGCCCAGCTTCCACTCCGAGGGCACGTCCAGCTTCCACACGTACGTGGCCGTGGCGTCCCCGCCCGAGGGCGAGCGCGACGAGACGGTGATGGTCATGTCCAGCTTCGCCACCTCGTTGGGCATCAGGTCCAGGTCGTAGTGGCCCAGCACCAGCTGCGGCGGGAACTCCGCGATGAAGCGCTCCGGGTGGTCGATCTTCATCGACGGGTCCCCACCGCGCATCTCGCCCAGGAGCTTCCCCTTCGCGTCGGTGAGCTTCCACACCGTGTCGAACGTGGCGCTGGTCAGCATCTTGAGGACCTTGCCCTCGTCCTTGAGCTGCCGCTGCGCGCCCCACAGCGCGAGCTGCAGCCGGATCTGCGGCTTGCCCATCACCATGATGGTGTCCGAGGACACCACGTCCAGGCGCATGCCCTTGTCCGTCGCCGTCCACACCGGGCGGTAGCGACCCTCGCGCAGGCTGTCGAACACCTTGCGCGTGTAGTCGTAGAACGCCTTGCGGTCCCCGGCGCGCTCGTCCTTCTCCGCGCGCTTCTCCAGTTCCTGGAGATAGCCGTCGAAGTTCTTGTTCCCGTTGAACGCCTTCAGGTGGTCATCCACCCGCTCGAAGTACGTCTTGAAGAAGGGCTTGAGCTCCTCGCGATACGCGTTCTCGTCCGGATTGACCCGGAGCCAGGCCACCCGCTCCAGATAGTCGGCGCGGATGCGCTGGACGTCTGCCTCGCGCTGCGCCTCCTTGGTGCGGGCACTGGCGCTGCGGTAGCTCATGATGGCGCCCAGCAGCACACCAGCGACGAGGACAATGACTCCGAAATAGCGCTTCAAGCGGCAGTCTCCTGTGCGGTGGAGCAGGCAGTGATATGAAAATTCCCCAACGTGATCCAGGCCACCGGCACCCACCTGTTCACCTCCCTGCTCCCTCTGGAGGAAGGCGAGCTGCTGCGCAACCCCCAGGTGGCGTGGGAGGCGTACGGAGAACCGTGCGACGGCAAAGCGGTGGTGCTGCTGCACGACCTGTCGCATTCGCACCGGGCGGTGGGGCCGGCGGAGGACTCGGCGTATCAGCCGTCGGGTTGGGCGCGGGAGCTGGTGGGGCCGGGGCTGCCGTTGGACCCGGACAGCATGCCGGTCATCGTCCCGGGGCTTTTGGGCAGTCCGTTCGGCAGCACGTCGAACGCGTCGATGGACCGGGAGACGGGCGAGCGACTGGGCCTGAGCCTGCCGCCCCTCACGGTGCTCGACATGGCGCGTGGGGTGTCCGCGCTGCTGCGAGCCCGAGGGCTGAACCACGTGCGCGCGCTGGTGGGCGTGGGCCTGGGCGCGCAGGTGGCGCTGCGGCTGGCGGCGCTGTTCCCGGAGCTGTCGGACTCGGTGGTGGCCATCGGCTCGGCGCGCGCGCTGCCGGAGGGCGTGCGCGAGAAGCTGGGCCTGGCGTGGCAGCTGTTGCGCGCGGACCCTGACTTCCGCGAGGGCCTCTACGAGCCTGACGCGCCGCCTCGCAAGACGATGCGGCGGCTGCGCCTGGACTTCCAGAAGCTGCTCTACGGCCGCGAGTACCTGTCGCAGCGCTTCGCCGACGCCGAGGCGGCGAGGCTCGCGCTGGACGCGGAGGCGGACGCCTTCTCCGAGTCGTTCGACGCGTCGTCATGGGCGACGCTGTGCTCGGCCTACTCGGGCTGTGACGTGGCGGACTGCTTCGCGCAGATCCGGGCGCGGGTGCTCCTGGTGGCGGGGAGCTCGGACGTGCTCGCGCCGGTGAACCGGGTGCGGGACACGTACCACCTGCTGTCCGCCGCGGGCGTGAGCGCCCGGCTGGTGGAGCTGCCCGGCCCGGGGGACCATGGCGCGCTCCTGACGGAGACCGAGCGCCTGCGCGCGCCACTCGGAGACTTCCTGCGGCGCGTGGGTTGAGGCTACTCGCGCGGCTGCGGAGCGGAGAGCTTCCCGCGCAGCGCGCCCACCAGCATGCTGATGGCGATCTCGTTGTTGCCGCCGTGCGGGATGATGATGTCCGCGAAGTGCTTGGACGGCTCGACGAAGCCCATGTGCATGGGGCGCACGTGGCGCAGGTACTGGCTGACGACGTGGTCGAAGTCGCGGCCGCGGTCCTTGATGTCGCGGGTGAGGCGACGAAGGATGCGCAGGTCATCATCCGCGTCGACGTAGATCTTCACGTCCATCAGCTCGCGCACTTCCTTCATGTGCAGGACGAGGATGCCCTCGATGAGGATGATGTCCCCCGGGTCCACGCCCATGGTGCGGGGCTGACGCGACGAGGTGACGAAGTCGTAGACGGGCTTCTGGATGGGCCGCCCGGCCTTCAACTCCCGGAGGTGACTCACCAGCAACTCGGTGTCGAACGCGTCGGGATGGTCGAAGTTCACCTCCCGGCGGTCCGCGATGGGGAGGTCCTTCAGGTCCCGGTAGTACGAGTCCTGATCGATGAAGGCCACGCGGCAGTCGGCAAGCGCCTCACGAACCTTTCGGGCGACGGTGGTCTTGCCGGACGCGGTGCCACCCGCGATGCCGATAACGAGGGGTGACGACGTCATTGCGGCGCGACCTACCCTACCGGACGCACAGGCGCAAGGGTTCGGTCCAACCCGGAAGCATCCCCCAGGCGGATCATCCGGTGATTCAGCCCCTCCGCCAGCACCTCCGGGGGCACCGACTCCACCGGCACGGGCCTGGAGCCCAGCTCCCGGAGCAGCACGGCCAGCCCTCGTGACACGCCCGACACCTCGAATCCCGGGGCCTTGCGTCGCACGGCGAAGCTCCAGGGGGTCCCCCCCGGCCGCCGAGCCACCTGCGCCAGCGCCTCCAGCCCGGACAGCTCCAGCGCCCCACATGCCCACGCACGGGCGGTGAGGTGGCGCCGGACGGCGCGCGCGGCGAAGACGAGCTCGGACAGATCCACGGGGAAGCTGCCGGGCCGGACGTCCTCCGAGAGCCCCACCTGGCCAGGGCCCGGGGCCGGGGCGGGCTTGAGGAAGGTGGTGGGCGCGAGCATCTCCAGGCTCAGCGCGGCGGAGGCACCCTCGTCGGGCTGCTCCCGGAGCCGACGCATCGCCCAGGCGGAGAAGACCTGCGGCAGCGAGCGCCCTCCCCCTCCGAAGAGGTTGCGGTACTCGCGCGAGCGGGTGAAGTCGAGCAGCGCCTCGCGCGTGCCGGCCAGGAGCAGGCGCGTCAGCGGCCAGTCCTTGTCCAGCGCCTCGGCGACCACCGCGAGGCGGAAGTCCTGGTCGACGGCGGTGCCCTCGGGGTCCTCGCTCGCGTCCGGGGCCGACACGCCGTGGCCCGCGTCGAACAGCTCCCACGGACGGCTGTCGCCCGAGAGCACCGGAGGCGCGCTCACATCCGGCGCGCGGAGGGTCAACGGCTCGCGAGGGCCCTGGGGGATGAGCGCGCGCAGCCGCCGCAGGGAGAGCCGGGCCACCTCGGGGGGATGACCGTCGCCCTCGAAGGTGACGGCGCGCAGGGACGGACAACGCGGTAGCAAGGACTCCAACAGCTCGAACAGCTCCTCGCGCACCGGCTGCGTGTGGTCGTCGACGTAAAAGCGCCGCGAGCCCCGGTGGGTCACCACGCCGCCCGCGAGGTGGATCTCCACGACCTGCTCCAGCGGGAAGCCGTCCAGGCCCGCCTCGAGCGGCAGCCCGGCGGAGAGCTGGTGGCTGAACAGGTGGCCCAGGTCCAGGAGCAGCGGCAGCCCCGTGCGCTGGTGCAGCTTCGCGAGGAAGTCGAGCGCGTGCAGCTCGCCTCGGCGCGCCAGCACCGCGGGGTTCTCCAGCACGAGCGGCATGGAGAGGTGTGATTGGACATGGAGCGCGTGCGCGGCGCAGTCCGCGAGCCCGGCCTCGTTGAACGGGGGCGTGAGGTAGAGGTAGCCGGGGAACGGCTGGCCCTGCACGTGCCACCACCCCACGTCATTGCCCACCCACGGGCTGCCCACGGCGCGCGCGTGCGCGTCCAGGGCCTTCAGCGTGGCGGCGGGCTCCAGCTCCGGCCCCCACAGGTTGAGGTGCACGGGGTGGAAGAGCACGGGCACGTCGGCGCGGCGGCGCCACATCTCCGGGAACAGCGAGGCCTGGCCACGCGCCTCCTCCAGGTCCAACGGAGCGCTGTACTCGACGAAGTCGAAGAGTCCCGGCGACGCGTCCAACAGCCGGTACGGCTGCGGCACATCCGCGGTGCTCAGGTTGCTGCTCAGCCCCAGACCCCGCCAGGGCAACGTCCATGCGTCCGAAACGGCCTGCGTCATGCGGCGCAACCTAGTCCACCGCTCGCGTCTGTTGTGCTCGGAGTTGCGGGCGACCGGGCGAGCCCGCGTGAGGCCCGCACACCCTCCGTGGGCATTTGAAAAACAACATCGAACGGCGCCTCGGTGATTCATCGTGATGACAACCCAGCGCCGGGTTCACAGACATCGGACATGGCCCGTGTCGACGAATCAGACATCCTTGAAGTCAACCTGCCCTCCCTTCTCGAGCGCATCCATCCGGAGCGAGCGTTGCTCGGAGACCAGGCGCGTCCCCGCTTCAACGAGTCCGCGCACGATGTGCTCCACGCCAGGAAGGCCATCGCGGACTCGCCCTTCGCGGACCACATCACCCGGCTGAGAAAACACCTGTACGGAGGGCGGGCCACGGAAGCACCACCCGCATGGAGCCATGACCCACAGCGAGCCCGACGCGTCCTTCACGAAACCCCACGTGAGCTGGGTGAACCCTTCGAGGACCGGACGCGTGAGTGCAGTGAGATCATTGAAAACGGCTGCACCCTCCTCGAACACATCACACGGGTCCGCCTGCGAGGCACTGCGGAGGGAGCGCCGTCGAAGGAAGCCCTGGCCTGGAGTGTGACCGTCCATGGCGAGGACGGCCTCGTCCGGGAGATCCTCCAACGCGCGCGAGCAGGCGCCAACCAGGGCCGGAGCACCAAGTCCTCGGAGGTCTCCGGCTGCACGCATCCGCTGTGGCGGCAGACGATGAACGAACATGGCCTGAGAGGCACAGCGAGCTACCCCACGTTCTCCGTGGCGGTGCTCGGCGGACTCAGCACGGGTGAGTTCGGGGACTGGCGGCAGGACTACCTGGCCACCCTCATCTATGGCTTCTACGTCGAATACAACGTGGACATGTCGGAGGACGAGCACCACAACCACTTCGTCCGAGACCTGCTGCTCCTCTGGGACCTCCCGGACCTCCCATCGGAGCTGCGCGTGAGGAGGGCCCACCAGCTGGCGGACATGGCCTTCATCGACGCGAAACGAAAGAGCGAGGCCGCGCTCCGCGCCGTTCCAACGAGCGGCGACAAGGCCTGGGTCTTCAGGGATCGCGACCTCTGGCGGGACTTCAAGGCCTGTGACTCGGCCATGTTCGGCCACTACCTGTCCTCGGTCCCAGGAACCACCGGCCGCGATGAACTGATGCTGACGGGACTGGTCCAGGACTGGGCCGACCTGGGCCCGGACCTTCGATACGGCGAATGCGCGCAGAGCGTGTTGACCCTCACGCGCGGCTCGGTCTCCACCACCGCACTCATCGAATGCTACGAGCGCACCGTCTGGCAATTCAACGCCGCGTTCACTCCCGGGGCCGCGCTGAAGCCCGAGCGTTTTCCGCTGATGGTCATCATCATGGACGTCTGCATCTGGCAGGCCTCCGACCACAGGCATGACATCTGGCGTTACTTCGCCATCGCCTCCAGCGCCTGCGCGCTGATCCAGGAGCGCGACCTCTACAAAGCCTGCCAGCTCGCCGACTGCTACTCCCGGGAGCTCGAGCCGACAGTCCCGACGAGCCCGGCGCGTGTGAGCGTGCCCCGGCGCCCCTGGCGCTACGAGGTGACTGTCGCCGGACGACGACACTCCGGCACCCTGGAGTTGCATGCCGCGCTCGTGGACGCCGTCGAGAATGGCTGGATGCCCATGGCGTCCGTGGAGCACTTCCTCGTCATCCCGAGACTGCTCGTCCTGCGAGCCATCAGCCCGGGGGAGTTTCTCGCGCACATGGACCAGCACACCTGCGAGCAACACGCCATCATCGTGCGCGCCGGATACCGTTGTGACTTCAACAGGCAGTTCACCACGGCACGCATCCTCCTCGTGATGGAGCAGTGGTGGTCCGGCATCAACTTCGCCATCGGCATTGGCAGCCTGATCGAGGCCCAGCCGGGACAGACGGCTCAAGACCGGCTGCATCACGACGGATGACACACTCCGGACCCCATCCGAGCACCTCCCCGCCCGCGTCGACTTTCACTCAGAGAGAACCCATACTCACTTCCCCCAAAAAAGGAGTGACACCTCATGAGAGTCTCCTCGTGCTGGCGTGGAATCATCTCCGTGGTCTCCGTCTCGGTGCTCCTGGGTTGTGAAGCCGCACCGGTCAACGAACCCTCCCCGGTGGCCATGAGCCATCCGGCCCCGCTCGTCGCACAGGAGCCACCTGTCGTGTCTCGGGCGGGGGTGCTCGTCTTCAAGGACAGACAGTCGCTGAAGGCGACGCTCGACCAGCTGATACACCTGGATGCCCGAGGGCTTCGGACCTGGAACCGGCGCCTGGGGTTCACCTCGCTGCGAGAGGTCTTCGAGGATGTCGTCGAGCAGGAGGCGCTGATCGATGACCGCTACGAGCGGCTCCTCCAGAGCGGCCCTGAAGGGGCCCGTCTCGTGCCCCGACAGCCCGTCCACTCCGATGCCTACCTGCAAGCGGTGCGACAAGGCCACCTGAAGGTCATCCGCGAGGAGGCCGGCGAATACTTCGACTACAACCTCCAGCAGAGACACCTCGCGCCCGTGCTCGACCCCGACGGGCGGGTAGCCATCGGCGGCGTGCTCATGCAGTACCTGCCCGAGGGTGTGAAGCAGGTGCCATACAAGAGCCTCGACGACCTCGAGGGGGCCAAGGCCGCCCTCGCCCGGACGTCCGTCACCGCCCCCTCCGCGCCTGACACCGGGCTCGCCGTCATCCCCACCAAGGCCTCCTGCCGCTCCTACTCGGCCGTCGGCAACGCCTGGACCTATGACGGCCGGCGGCGGTTCAGGGCCTGGGTCGAGCTGAAGTCGTATACCCAGTGGAACCACACCGAGCTCTACGTCTCGAACTTCCTCACCATCCAGGCGATGTACAGGAACTGGCTCGGGAACTGGAACTACGCGAACTACACGGCGGACCTGAACTGGGGATGGATCTGGTCGTACTACCTCAACGGCTACCTCCAGGATTCCCTGCCGTATCCGTCGTCGGACTGGGATTCGCCGTGGGTCTACACGCTCACCGTCAACAACTACGCGTACACCATCGCGCCGCACATCGACGGTTATTACTCGGTCCCCGAGCCGAACATCATCGAGCCCGTGACGCTCGATGTCGTTGACGGGACCATCACCATCTACGGCAGCAAGCCCAACGTGCTCGCGATGGGGACGGACTTCTACTGCGACGTCAACTAGGCACGTCAGCGCTCCGGGCAAGCCACTCGGTCCATCCGAGTGGCGCTCCCCCTGGAACACCAGCGCGAGGCCTCGGGTGAATCCGCGGAACCTTTTCCACGGACCGCTGTCGGAGCACTGGCGAATCCAGGAACAGGGAGGCAGTGAATGAGGCGGAACCTCAAGGCCGTCACGGGTGTCGTGTGTGCGCTCGCGTTGAGCGGAGTGGTGTTCTCGTGCCGGTCATCGGACGTGGACACGAAGAACCTGACCCCTCGTGACGCGCACGCGGGACAGATGGCCTCCAAGGCCCCCCTTCCCAGGCAGACACGGCCCTGGCGCCAGCCGCCGGGACCACGAGCCCTGATGCCCCCGCCCCCGTCGGCGCTCTCGAAAAAC
>NZ_SRLW01000346.1:0-9764 GCF_006518215.1 Myxococcus sp. AB025B | reverse complement strand
GTCCGCGAGCGAGGCCTTGCGGCAGTCGGTGCCCGCGGGCGCGGACGCGAAGGCGCTGGAGCGCTTCCTGGCGCCGGAGGCCCTGGAGGCGCGCACGCGGCGCGAGTGGGAGGCGAAGTTCGGCGGCGCGGTGGGGGTGGCTCCGGAGCGGCTGGTGGACGTGGCGGTGGCGTCGGAGTTCATCCACTCGGCCAGCCTGCTGCACGACGACGTGGTGGACGCGGGCATGTTCCGCCGGGGCCGTCCCACGGTGAACGCGCGCTGGGGCAACATCGTGGCGGTGATGAGCGGAGACCTCATCCTGTCGACGGGCCTGCACCAGCTGGCGCTGCTCGACTCGCGGCTGACGCTGTCGGCGCTGTCGGTGGTCTCCGAGATGACCCGCGCGGCCATCGCGGAGGTGGAGGCGCGCGGAGACCTGGACCTGCCGCTCAACCGGCTGCGCTTCATCGCCGAGGGCAAGACGGGCTCGCTGTTCGGCTGGTGTGGACACGCGGCGGCGACGCTGGCGAACCAGCCCGAGGCGGTGGAGCGCTTCGACGGGTTCGGCCGTCACCTGGGCGTGGCGTTCCAGATCGCCGACGACATCCGGGACATCCTGGGCACGGACGCGGGCAAGCCGCGGTACGCGGACGTGCACTCGCGCACCCCGTCGATGCCCATCCTGCTGGCGGTGGCCAAGGACGAGAGCCTGCGCCGCAAGCTGAAGGACGCGTGGGCCTTCTCGACGATCACGCCCGAGCGCACGAAGGAGATTGGCGCGGCCATCGAGGCCACGGGCGCGGTGGATGCGTCCATGGCGCGGATGAACGTGGAGATCGAAGCGGCGCTGGACAAGCTGGGGCACTTCGCGACGGACCCGGCGGGGGCGGAGCTGGTGGGCTGGGCGCGCAAGCTGTCGGCGGGAATCGCCGAGCAAGTGCAAGGACGCGCCGCATGAAGGGCTACCTGTGGACGGGGGGACACGGGAGCGCGGGCGGTGAGCCGCCGGTCGTCGAGGGCCGGCTCGCGCCATGGGAAGCCATCGCGGTGGACGCGGTGGGCAACGTCATCGAGTTCTGGGGCTTCAAGCGCAACCAGGGCCGGGTGTGGGCGCTCTTGTACCTGCGCGGCGAGCCGCTGACGGCGGGGGAGATCGAGCGCGAGCTGGACCTGTCGAAGGGTGGGGTCTCCATGCTGCTCCGGGACCTGGAGCGCTGGGGTGTCATCCAGCGGGTGCGGCTGCCACAGGACACCGTCTGGCGCTATGGCGCGGAGACGGACCTGGTGCGGATGGTCCGCCATGTCATCGAGGAGCGCGAGGCGGGCTTCGTGGCGCGCATCCGCGCGGACCTGGCGGAGGCGCGCAGGCTGGCGGAGACGACGGGCGGGGTGCCGCTGGAGCGGCTGGAGCGGCTGGAGAAGATGGCCACGCTGGCCGAGCACGTGGAGCGGGCGCTGCGGCTGTTCATCAAGACGTCGCGCCTGGACGTGTCCGGGGTGCTGGCGGTGTTCCGGGACGGGGCCTCGCGGCGCGGGGACCGGTAGGGAGGGCTGATGGATTCGCACTACGACATGGTGATGAAGGCGCGCGAGGGCGCGGACCCGAAGGTGTCGCGGCTGTACTTCGCGTACTCCACCATCCTGGACCGGGCGGCGTTCGAGGAGTGGCGGCAGCAGCACTCGTACGGCTTCTTCGACCTGCCGGAGGGGCGGCTGGCGGAGGCGGTGGACGTGGACCTGGTCTACGACTTCCCGTCGCGCTGGTGGGGTGGACGGGTGGCGGGGCTGGCGGACGCTCCGGGTGGCCGCATCTTCGGGCGGCTGTTCGAGATTCGCGGGCAGGACTGGCCCATCGTCCAGCACAAGGAAGGCTTCGTGACGGGGATGTGCGTGGAGCGCGCGGTGAAGGTGCGCGTGGACGGGCAGGAGGTGGAGGCCACCGCGTTCATCACCAATCCCCGGCGCGCGTCGCAGGACGGCCCGGTGAGCCCTCGCTTCGTGGAGGCCCTGGTGCGAGGCGCCCAGGCGGCGGGCCTGCCGGCCGAGTACGTGGAGCGGCTCAAGCGCGGGGCGTAGCGCGGGCGGTGGGGGCGACCTGCGGGGGCGCCGTGCGAGTGCGCGCGGCGATGCCTAGGTTGCCTCCACGGCCATGTTCCTCTTCTTCTCCAACCAGCTGGGCTGCGCGGGCAGCATCCTCGTCTCGGTGGCGCTGAGCCTGCTGCTGTACTTCCTGTTCATGCGTGCGTGAGCGCCGCCCCGCTCTGGGTGTCGGACGTTCGTCCAACGTCTCGTGACTCTCGGCCCCCAGAAACACCGGGAACGACGGGTCTTGTCTCATGAAACAGTGATGTCTTGCCTGACAGGAAATGCTCTGTCTGGGCACGCAATGCCTGCTTCCTCTGAAATACGGTTGCCACATCCACGGGATTTCTCCAGCATGGCCAAGAATGGCCGTCCAGGATAACCCACCCCCCGCCGTGGCTGTATCAGTCCGGGACTCCACCCAGGTCGGGTTGAGACATCGTGTGGGACGGCCCGGTGTCCTGGTGTGTCTGGTGGGCGCGTGGCTCGTGGCCTGTATCGCGGGAACGAGCCTGCTGTGGCGCTACGCGAATGACGCGGGTGAGCGTTCCCTGCCGCCCGCGAGGGTGCCGGAGTCGCTGGGGCTCGCGCTTGGCCCAAGCGACTGGGCGCTGCTCGTCTTCCTCCACCCCCAGTGCGCGTGCTCGCGCGCGACGCTGACGGAGCTGGGGAAGCTGGTGCACTTCGCGGGGGCGCGGCTGGTGACGCGGGTCTACATCTGGGCGCCCCGCGAGGCGCCCGAGGGCTTCGTCCAGTCGGAGCTGTGGGAGCGCTCGCGGGCCTTGCCGGGTGTGGAGGTGCTGGCGGACGTGGACGGGCAGGTGGCGCGGGAGCTGGGCGCGCTGACCTCCGGCCACGTGGTGCTCTACGCGCCGGATGGCACGGAGCGCTTCAGCGGTGGCATCACCTCCGCGCGCGGCCATGAGGGGGACAGTCCTGGGGGACTGGCCCTGCGCGCGTTGCTGTCATCGGGAGAGGCCGAGCGCTCCGAGTCGCCGGTCTTCGGCTGTGCGTTGAGAACACCTTCACAGGTCACGGGGGCTTCGCCACGATGAGCATCCAGGTTTCCGAGGCGGAGCTCGCCACGCTGTCTCAACAGCTCCACGCGAATCAATGTCTGGCATTGAGCCGCCGCACGGACCGGACGTTCGCGGCGTTGATGGTCTTGCAGTGGCTGGGCAGTATCGTCGCGGCGCTGACCCTCTCCCCCAGGGCCTGGGCGGGGCTCGAGAGCTCGGTCCACTTCCACGTCGAGGCCGCTGTCTGGCTGGGCCTGCTCTTCGGCGCACTGCCCGTCACCCTGGCGCTGACGCGGTCGGGGCGGGCCTCCACGCGCCATGTCATCGCGGTGGGACAGGCGTTGATGTCCGGCTTGCTCATCCACCTGATGGGCGGCCGCATCGAGACCCACTTCCACATCTTCGGCTCCCTGGCGCTGCTGGCCATCTACCGCGACTGGCGGGTGCTGCTGACGTTCAGCGGCGTGGTGGCGGCGGACCACTTCCTGCGCGGGGCGTTCTGGCCGGAGTCGCTCTTCGGGATCCACGCGCTGGAGTCGTGGCGCTGGCTGGAGCACACGGCGTGGGTGGTGTTCGAGGACCTCTTCCTCATCGCGTCGTGTGTGCAGGGGCAGCGGGAGATGCGGGACGCGGCGCGGCGGGAGGCGCTGCTGGAGTTGTCCCGGCGCGCGGTGGAGGAGCGGGTGGTGCGGCCGCTGATGGAGTCGGCGGATGCGCTGCGGGACTCCATGCGGACCCTGACGCAGGCGACGGCGGAGCAGCGCCGGGAGCTGGCCCGACAGGCGGGGGCGCTGGAGGAGACGCGGGTGACGGCGGAGGAGATCCGCCAGACGTCGCTGGTGGCCTCGCAGCAGGCGACGCGGATGATGGAGACCACGGCGGAGGCCGGCGACATGGGAGAGGCGGTGGAGGCCGCCATCGGCAAGAGCGTGGAGGGGCTGGCCGCGCTGCGCGAGCAGACCGCGGACCTCACCGAGCGCGTCCGCGCGCTGGGGTCGCACACGGACCGCATCGCGGGCATCACCCGCTCGGTGCAGGACCTGGCGGACCAGTCGAATGTGCTGGCCATCAACGCGGCCATCGAGGCGGCCCGCTCGGGCGAAGCGGGGCGGGGGTTCTCGGTGGTGGCGCGGGAGATTCGCGGGCTGGCCGGACAGTCGGTGGCGGCGACGCAGCAGGTGAGGGTGGTGCTCGGGGAGACGCGCACGCGCATCCAGGGCGTGGTGGAGATCACCCGACAGGGCGGCGAGCGCATGAGTCGAGGCATCGAGAGCATCCGTGACTCCGGCGAGCAGCTGAAGACGTTGTCCGCGCTGGTGAAGAACAACGCGGACTCGGTCCGGCAGATCTCCGCGGTGGTGAGTCAGCAGTCCGCGGGCGTCGCGCAGATCTTCAACGCGGTGTCGGACCAGACGGAGCTGATGCGGACCTCGATGGCCCGCCTGGAGACCACGCACGCGGCCGCGGACGGGCTGCGTCACGTCACGGACCAGATCCACGACATCATCGCGCTGTACCAGGCCAAGAGCTGAAGCGTCACGCCCGCCCCACTGCCCAGGCCCGTCACATCGACTACACTGGGCGAACGGCATGGGCTCCAGGCACTCGATGAGGTTCGGACAGGGAAGGGCGCTGGCGGGACTGTTGTGGCTGTCCTGCGCGAGTGCCCTGGCGCAGACACCGGAGCCGGGCCCCAAGGAGCAGGTGCTCTCCGCGCCGCGTCCGCTGCTGGGCGTCGTGGTGGCCAGTCAGGTGCTGGACCTGGTGTTCGCGGTGGAAGGCCAGCTGAGCGAGGTCAAGGCCCACCTGGGGCAGCGCGTGCAGGCGGGCGAGGTCGTCGCCGCGCTGGACGCGGAGCCTCTCCGGCTGGAGCTGGGCACGCGTCAGGCCAACATGCGCGCGTCGGAGGCGGTCGTGCACCGGGCCGTGCTGGTCGTGGCCCAGGCCAGACAACGACTCGCGCGCGAGCAGCGCATCCGGGACTTCTCCGCCGCTCAGGCCGAGGAGACGGCGCAGAACGACGTGGCGCTGGCGGAGGCGGACCTCCAACTGGCGCAGGCCCAGCTGGCCTCGACCACGGCCCGCGCGGCGCAGGCCGAGCGCGACGTGAACGTGGCCCGGTTGAAGGCCCCCTTCACCGGGACGGTCACCGAGCAGTACCTCACACCGGGCATGCGCGTGAGCATGGGCATGCCCGTGCTCAGGCTGGTGAGCGAACAGATGCGATTGCGCTTCGCCATCCCGGAGCAGCTGGCTCCAAGCGTGCGTCCCGGTGACACCGTGCGGGTGCGCCTGCCCGCGGTGAATCTGGAGCTGACCGCCGTCGTTGACCGGTTGTCGCCCGAGGTGGACCTCTCCTCGCGCCATCAGAAGGCAGAGGCCTTGCTCCAGGTGTCCGATGCGCTGCGCAGCCAGCTGGCCAGTGGACTGGTCGCGGAGGTGTACCTCCAGCCCGGCCCCCGCGCGCGAGGCCGTGTCGTGACCACGCCTTGAGCCGGGGCGTCAGCGCGCGGCGTCCAACCGCAGCTCGCCGCGCTCGAAGCGCGCCACGTCCCCGGGGATCCAGTCCAACACCTTCGTGCCGACGCCCAAGGCCCTCAGGTGCTCGCGCACCGCCGCGCCGCAGGCGGCCTCGGACGGCTCGCCCAGGCCCCAGCCGACGTCCTGGATGGCTCGGCCCACGCCCTCGAAGCCGTTGGCGTAGGGCAGGAACCAACGTGCTCCGGCGGCGGCGCACACCTCGGCCACTCCCGCGGGCCCGGCCGTGGCACTGCGCAGCCGTCCGGCCAGGTGGTCCGCGTACAGCTCGCGCAGCCTCGTCCAGGGCAGCGCGGCCCAGTAGTGACTCAGTCCTCCGAAGAAAGGCGAGAGGAACTCACGCTGGCACGAGAGCACCCCGTCGACCGGCCCCAGCTCCCGGCACGAGCGCTCGACGACCGCGTCCATCCGTCCCTCCGGGTCCGTCCCGCTGTCCACCAGCAACAGACAGCTGAAGTCCTCGGTGGTGAAGCGGTAGCAGTTGCCCCAGCTCCGCAACCCCTCGGCGAGCGGCGGACCGTCCGGCGACGGCTGCTCGCCGTAGAAGGGCAGCACGTCCACGCGGATGTCGCCCACGTGCACCGTCTCGCCCCACTGGGGTGCCAGGGCGCGCTGGCCACACGTGCCCAGCACCTGGGCGAAGTCCTGCATCGTCAGCAGGTTGGGGCGAGGCACGCGCGGCACCAGCACCGGCACGCTCGCGTCCGTCAGGTGCGACAGCATCGACGGCACGTGCCAATGGTCCACATGCCCATGGGTGATGGCCAACGCGTCGGGGGGCCCGTGGGCCAGGTTTCCCGGTGCCAGTCCGATGTGATTCATCCGCCGCTGGAGTGGAATCGGGTCCACCAGCACCGACGTCGTCCGCGAGCGGATGAGCACACTCGCATGCTCGCGTCGGTAGATGCCCGGACCGGAGGGCTCCACCCAGGGCGCGGGGTGCGGCCCCGCGGCGAAGAGCGAGTCGCGCCAGCCCGACTCATCGAAGGGCCACGCCTCGCGCACCTGCTCCAGGGTCGAGGCGAGCGCCGTGGCGCGCAGGAACCCGGCCACCACCGCGACGTCCTCCACCCCCAGCCGCGTGCGCCAGCGCTCCTCGCCCTGCTGGAGCACCCACCACCAGGCACCCTGCTCGGGGAAGAGCACCGGTGACTCCACCAGGAAGCCACCGTCGTCCACGCCCTGGGGACGCAGCAGCCCCGGCCCCAGTCTCGCTTGCGCCGCTTCGAGCACGCGCCGCGAGCCCTCTGGCTCGAAGCCCTCACGCAGCAGCCCGTTCAACAGCTCGGTGAACGGCACTGCGCCCACCCTGTCCGGCAGCGGCGTGAGGTCCAGGATGACGTCCGGCGCGAAGCGCATGCGGCTACCCCGCGGCCTGGTGGGGACGGTCCTGCGAGGACACCAGCTCGAAGTAATCCCCACGCTTCTCCATCAGCGCGGCATGCGTTCCCTGTTCCGCCAGCTGGCCGTTCTTCATCACCAGGATGAGGTCCGCCTCGCGCACGGTGCTCAGCCGATGGGCGATGACCACCCGCGTGCAGCGCAGCTCCGCCAGCGCGTCCTGCACCGCCCGCTCCGTCCGGGCGTCCAGGGCATTCGTCGCCTCGTCCAGCAGGAGGATGGACGGGTTGGCCGCCAGCGCGCGCGCCAGCGCCAGTCGCTGCCGCTGGCCTCCGGACAGCGAGGAGCCCATCTCGCTCAGCACCGTCTCGTAGCCCATGGGCATGGCCACGATGTCGGCATGCACCTGCGCGCGGCGCGCCGCCTCCTGCACGGTCTCCAGCGGCAGCTGCGGGTCCGAATAGGCGATGTTGCGACGCACGTCGCCTCGGAACAGCGAGGGGTTCTGCAGCACCACGCCCATCTGCCGCCGCAGCTCCTTGAGGTCCAGGTCCTGGAGGGGCACGCCGTCGTAGCGGATGGTGCCCGAGCTGGGCAGGTACAACCCCAGCAGCAGGTGCGCGAGGCTGGACTTGCCCGCGCCCGACGCGCCGACGATGGCCACGAACTGTCCCGGCTCGATGGTGACCGACACGTCCCGCACCACCAGCGGCGAGTGGGGCCCGTAGCGGAACGACACGCCCTCCACCTGGATGCGCCCCGACACCTCGTGGCTGCGGCGACGCTCTCCCGGGAGCTGCTCGGCGGGTGACTCCAGCACGTCGTCCACGCGCGCCAGATAGCTGCCCACGAGCTGGAGCTGGAACGCCGTCGTCACCAGGTTCGACACGGGCAGCAGGAAGCCCGCCGCCAGGGCGTTGAGCGCCAGCATCTGTCCGAGCGTGAGCTGCCCCTCCATCACCAGCAGCGCCCCCAACCCCATCACCATCAGCGGCGACGCCATCCGCAGCGTCGCGGTCAGCGAGTCCGTGAGCGCCGACACCCGGCCGCGCTCCAGCGACACGTTGAGCACGTCCACGTAGAGGTTGGACCAGTGCTGCACCGCGCGGTCCTCCAGCCCCATCGCCTTCAGCGTCTGCACGCCCGTGAACAGCTCCACCTCGTAGTTCTGCGCCGACGCGCTCACCTCCAGGGTCTGCGCCATCAGCTCGCGCTGACGTCGGCTGGAGAAGAGGAACACCGCGCCTTGCAACAGGGCCAGCGCCGCCACCAGCGCGCCCATCTTCGCGCTGCCGGCGAACAGGAGCCCCAGGTAGAGCAGCACCAGGCTGCCATCCAACAGCCCGGACAGCGTGCCCGCGGTGAGCAGCTCGCGCACCGTGGTGTTGCTGTTCAGGCGGTTCATCAGGTCGCCCGCCGAGCGCAGCTGGAAGAACGAGAACGGCAGGTGCACCAGGTGGTCCAGGAAGCCCAGCGTCAGCCGCGCATCCAGGTGCGTGCGCAGTTGCAGCAGCAGGTGCGCGCGCACGAGCGACGAGAGGAACTGGAAGCCCACCAGCGCGGCCATCCCCGCGCCCAGCGTGGCGAGCAGCGGCACGTCTCCGGCCGGCACCACCCGGTCCACCACCGCGCCCGTCAGCGACGGCAGCGCCAGGGCGAACAGCTGGAGCAGCAGCGACATCACCGCCACGCGCAGCAACGCGGGGCGCTCCCCCAGCAGCAGGTGGAGGTAGCGATTGGGTCCTCGCCGCGGCGCCGCCGTCTCGAAGGTCTCCGAGGGCTCGAAGAGCAGCGCCACGCCGGTGAAGGACTTGCGGAACTGCTCCAGCGGAACACGGCGCCGACCGAAGGCCGGGTCCACCACCTCCACGCCCGCGCGTGTCAGGCGCTCGAAGACGATGAAGTGACGGAACTCCCAGTGCAGCACCGCGCCCGGCTCCAGCAGGTCGAGCTGGTCCATGTCGACCTGGGCCGCGCGTCCCACCAGGTCGAAGCGCCGGCCGGCCTCCAGGATGGCGCGGGCGGAGATGCCCCGGATGGAGAGGCCCGCGGCCGCGTGCACCTCATCCAGCTTCACGTGGCGGCCCCAGTAGCCCAGCACCATGGCGAGGCACGCCGCGCCGCAGTCCGTGGACGCCATCTGCGTGACGACGGGCGCGTGTGCTGCACACTCGCTCGCCCATTCCTTCGTCGAGGCGGTAGACCGCCTTCTCGAGCTTTATCGAGAGCTCCACTTCCCAGCGGATTCTGTACAAGGTGCCGACCTGCAGCGGTCCAATGGAGGGAGGCAGGTTTGTGAGGAAGAAGCAGTAGCCTTTGGGGCTGGGTACGCCGACCAGGCGCAGGGCGAGTCGGTCTGCGCCACTGCCAACGTGCACGTCCAAATCGAGCGCCTTGCCATTGAGCCGCAGCGTGCCGTCTTCCAGCAGCGCGTCGAAGTCCGTGCCCTCGAAGAAGGTGCGTGTGACGTCCCCTCGAGCCACCGCCTGCACCTTGGGCTTCCAGTTCTCCTTCAGTCGGATGACGAACTTCACCCCGTGCTGCATGCACGCCTTCAGCCGGCCGATGCTCGCGTACCCGAGGTCGCAGATGAGCCCGAAGCCGTTCCACGTCTCGTCGATGGTGAGGTGGTTGGAGTCGTGTTCTCGGGCCGCGCTGACGTGGTAGCGCACCACCGCGCCGCAGCCCACCGAGAGCGTCTGAGGTGGACCCCATCGGCTGGACCACTTTGAGGCGATCCATCTTTGCGTCTGAGCCGAAGGTGATGGTGTGTTGATACGTCGTCGTCGTGGTCGTGTCGAG
>NZ_SRLW01000345.1:0-9774 GCF_006518215.1 Myxococcus sp. AB025B | reverse complement strand
GCCCCCCTCCACCCGCACCACGTGGCTCCCCGCCGACACCCGGAAGCGCGCCACCTGGAACTCCGCAGGCAGGGAAAGCCAGGAACGCAGGTCCGCCGCGTTGCCGGCGTTGAGGATGAGGAAGGCCAGCGCGCCCAGCTCCTCGCTCTTGGTCGCCGCGCCCAGGCCCGCCGCCAGGCCCGCCTTCACGGCCACGCCGGCAATCTGCTTCGCCAGCATCCCGCCGATGCGCGTGTCCAGGTGCAGCCGCGCCACGTCCGCCATGGACGTCACCGTGACGGCGCGCACGTGCTGCTCGCCCAGCGTCACGCCCACCTGCGGCGCGCCGCCCCTGTCCCGGTAGACGGGCACCTCGATGAGGTTGCCGCCGTTGACGTCGCGCGACGCGGGCTGCTTCTCCGGGGAGAGCCCCGCCTCCACGACGACGACGATCTGGGCCTCGTCCCGCGCCAGCGGCGGGTGCTCGACGCCCGGGTACTTCGCCTTCAGCTCCTCGTAGAGCTGGTCGCGTCCGGTGTACTTCGCCAGTCGGAGCAGCGGCTCCGCCAGCTCGCCCAGCCGGGGCTCCAGCTCGTACGCCTTCGCATAGTCGATGTAGGCCGCGTCCCAGTCGCGCTGGTCCTCGCGGATGACGCCGCCCAGGTAGCGGGCGATGGCGAGCTGCTGGTACGGCTTCTTCTCCTCGACGACCATCTTCTGGAGGCGCTCGTTGACCTGGCGCACCTCCACCATGGCCGCCTCGTCGTCACCCAGCTCCGCGTAGTTGAGCGCCTGGACGACGGAGATCATCAGCTTCTCGAAGTCCTCGCCGCGGTAGGCGCGCTGGCGCTCGTTCGTCACCAGCGCCCCGGCCTCCTCGCTGACGGAGACGGCGTCGAGCTGCGCGCTGAGCTTCTCCGCCTGCTCCAGCACCGCGTTGCTCTCCGCCCACTTGCGCGCCGAATGCAGCACCATCCCCTTGTCCAACAGGATGAGCAGCGTGTCCTTGGCCGAGCCGTCCTTGGCCAGGGCATCCAGCTCGGACAGGGCTTCGTTGTAGCGCCCCGATTGATACGACTCACGGACGCCACGCGTGCGGGACACGTAGTCCCCCGCGCAGCCGGACAACAGCAGCACGCTCACCAGCGCGAGCGCGCCCCAACCACGGGGGCGCGCCGGAGGGTGGTGGAGAGGAATCATGAGCAGTCGAGCCTTCACCACGAGCCGGCGGCCACCGTCGACGGAGCTACCAGCTCACGCCGCGCTTCTCGAACTTCTTGCGGATCTGCTTCTCGTCCGTCCACTCGATGAGGCCGGTGCGCACGTTGCTGAGCTTCGCGGTCATCTTGTAGTACACGAGCTTGTCGCGGCCGACCTCCTGGATGATGGAGGCCAGGTCACCCGACATCAGGAAGTCCACGGACACCTGCTGCCCGGGGCCCTTCGCCGCGTTCGGGTTCACGTAGCCGGACTGCTGGTACTCGTACTCCTCCGCGATGTCCTGGCGCGCGGCCTGGTCCACCATGGCGAAGCGGCCCGTCTGCGCGAGCGCCGTTTGAATCTTGTCCCCCAGGGAGCGCATGTCGATGTGCTCGGAGGTGCTGTTCTTCAGCTTGCCCACGAGGACGATGGGCAGCGAGCCGTCCGGCCGGGGCGTGGAGAAGCGCGGCGAGGAGGCCAGCGACTCCGCCATCTTCTTGGCGATGAGCTGCAGGTCGTTCTCGTTGAACTGGTCCGACAGCATCTCGATTTCGTTCGGGTCCTCGTACGTGCCACGCGTGAAGGCACGCGGACCACCACACGCGGCGAGCGAGGCGACGAGGCTGGCGGACAAGAGCAGGCGATGAATCTTCATGGTGCGGTGACTCCTAGTTCCATTCGCATTCGAAGCGGCTGCCTTCGAAGTTCCACTTGTAGGCGAGCACCGCGTCGCGACGGTAGCCGGCCGTCAGGCGACACTGGCTCATCAGCGAGGCGCGCGGATAGTCGAAGGTGTACGTCTGCGCCTTCGAGCGCTCCTGCGCGTTGAGCTGGGAGGGATGGGTGAGCGTGGGGCTGGCGCTGGCGGCCACCATCACCGAGTGCTTGCCGTACGTCTTCAGGGGCACGCGGCCGGCCAGCTGCACCCGGCGCACGGTGCGCGCCACCAGGATGTCGCTGCGGTCCACGTTCGTCTCGTGGCGGTTGCGACGCTGCAGCAGCTCCGAGATGTTCGCCGTGAAGACGCGGGTGAGGTCCCCGTCCTCCACGAAGAAGTAGAGGAACGCCTCGCGCGCCACGCGGCTCTCCCCCGTGAAGTCCAGGGTGATGAGCAGCTCCAGCTCCCGGTTGGGCGTGATGCCGTGGCGAGACACCGCCGCCAGCACCTTCTTGTCCACGCCCGCCTTCTTCAGCTTGATGAGCCCGTCCGCGCTCGCGTCACACGCGCAGCGGCGCTCTTCAATCATCTTCACCAGGTCCGCCGGCTCGAAGCCCGCCTGGGACAGCTTGGTCAGCTCCTCGTCCGTCAGGGGCAGCTGGTCCGAGCGCTCGTAGATGCGCGGCAGGTTGTTCGGATCCCACTGGATGATGTTGTAGGTCTGCACGTTCCCTTCGGGGAACGGCAGGGCGATTCGAGGGCTTCCATTCGCCGTGGACAGGCTGACGGGCGACTGGCTCGCCGCCAGCGCCAGGGTCGCCGCGAGGACTTGGGCAATCATGTCGGGACCTCCCCCTCTAGAAGCGATAACCCACGGCCATGCCCAACCGGTGCGTCACGCCGCCACCGCCGATGGGAATGTCCGGAGTGTAGAACAACCCGAGCGACACCTGGTCGCGCGAGCCCATGAGCACCTCCGCGCCCACCTGGGGCGAGATGCCGAAGTGCAGCTCCTCCTTGTCGGCCCGGGCGTCCTGGTACGTGGTGTCGACGTAGTCCGGCGTGTAGATGGCGCCCGCCTTCAGGCCCAGCGAGAACACCAGCGGCCAGCCCCAGCTGCGAAAGCGCGGGCCCACCATGACGTTGGTGCGGCCACCGTCGAAGACGTAGGTGACGTTGGCGTCCAGCGCGAACCAGTCCGCGCCCCACCACGACACCGTGGCGCCGACATAGAGCGGGGGGCCCTCGGGTGCGTTGCGGGGAGGCTCCTCGGCGTTGACGGCCGCGCCCCACTCGAGCTGGAACGACACGCCCGTGTTGCTCGAACCCGAGTAGCCACCCTTGCCATATTCGGATTCCTCGGGCCCATCCGTGCGGCCACGTTCCTGCGCGGCCGCGGCCAACGGCGCCGCCACGGCCAGCGACAGGAGGGCTCCGCACAACCTGGAATGACGCTTCATCTCGAAGACTCCCACATGCGGTAGGTGCGAAAATTCCACTGCGTCCGACGGTCCGGCCCCCGCCAATATTCAAAACACCGCTCGGGCTGGCAAGCGCACCTTGGGCCCGGGCCCGTTCTCTCAGGAAGCGCGAGGCCCCGGAAGGGTGGCGTCCTGGGGAGCGTCCGGCTGGGGGTCGGCCGACACGGTGGGGGCCTGCCGGGACTCGGTGCGGGTGAAGGGCAGCCATTGGGGATGGGCCCTGAGGAAGATGACCAGCTTCTCGCGGACGAGGGCGCGCAGGTCGAAGAGCTTGTCCGGGTTGGCGGCGCTGACGAGCGCCCGGATGGTCAACGTGCGGTCCTGGGCCTCCAGCACCACGACGGACTGGACGCGGCCGTCCCAGAGGGCCTTGGCCTGGCTGGCGAGGATGCGCTTGAGCTCCCCGCGCAGCGCGTCCACGTCCGTGGAGTAGTCCACCTGGAGGGTGACGGCGCCGAGCAGCTCGGGGCTGACCTTGCTCCAGTTCTGGAAGGGCTTGTCCAGGAAGTAGGTGATGGGGATGACCATGCGGCGCTGGTCCCAGACGCGCAGCACCACGTACGTGAGGGTGATCTCCTCCACGGTGCCGAACTCGGTCTCCACCACCACCTGGTCGCCGATGCGCACCGGCTGGGTGATGGACAGCTGGATGCCCGCCAGCAGCGTGGCGATGGACTTCTGCGCGGCCAGACCAATCACGATGCCGGCGATTCCGGCCGAGGCGAGCAGCGACACGCCGACGTTGCGCACCACCTCGAACTGCATCAGGAGCAGCGCGGCGGCCACCACGTACGTCGCCGCCTCGAAGACGGCGCGCAGCACGGCGAACTGGGTGCGCAGCGAGCGCGCCCGGGCGGGGTCTCGGCTCTCGGAATTGACGCGGTTCTGGATGAAGTCCGCGAACACCCGCAGGAAGCGCAGGATGAACCACGCCACCGCGACGATGATGAGCGAGTAGCTCACCCGGTTGAACACCGTCTGCGTGGGGCGCGGCAGGAGCAGCAAGGACGTGCCCACCGCCAGCAGCACCGCGAAGAACGGCAGCCGCAAGGGGCCCTTCCCCGCCGCCACCAGCTGGTCGTCCAGCTCAATCTGCGTCCAGCGCGCCAGCCTCAGGGCGAACGCCAGCGACACCTTCTCCAGCAGCAGCGACAGCCCCACCGAGGCGAGCAGCACCACCAGGAGGCCCAGCCACTGCCACGGCTCCAGGCCCAGCACCGTGCCGGAGAAGAAGAACGGCGGCAGCCACTCCGCCACGCGGGGGCCGTACGCCTCGAAGAGGGGGTCCACCAGCCGGACGGTGGACTCGCTGAAGACCCAGAGCAGCGCGCCGTCCTGCGTCACGCGCTGGAGCCGGACGCTCACGTTGGCCCCGTCCAGGGGGATGGTGCCCACCAGGTCGAAGCGCGGGTCGGCCGGGTCTCCCTCGGGGGCCTTGGAGAGCGCCGACAGGTCGATGGAGAGCTTGCGGTCCAGCACGAACTTGAGCCGGCGCGCCAGCTGGGCGCCGCGCTCGGGCTGCTGGGCCTTGGGGATGAAGTCCAGGTCCAGGTAGTGGGCCGCGGAGGCGTAGTCCCCCCGGTGCGCGGCGGACAGGAAGCCCTGCGCCGTGGCATGGGGCGTCTGGCGGTCCATCGCCGCGGAGGGTGGCGGCAGACCCGAGTTGAGCGCCTGGGAGGGCAGCGCCCCGAGGACGAGTCCCATCACGAGGAGGGCCATCCAGGCCCTTCCGTCTGTGTGCATCATGCGGCCCTCCTTACTCCTTTTCGGCCCCTTTGCCGGAAGAAGTCGGGGCCTGGCCCCCTGGCGGAGGAGCGCCAAGGGGGACGTCGGGGACACCACCCCTCTCACCCCGTGGGAAAGGCGTTGGTGCGCCGGCTGGGGGTAGGATAGAAACGGCGCCCAAGGAAGGTCGACGTGTCCGAGAAGCGAAGAATCCTCCTGATTGACGACAGCGAAATCACGCTCGCCATGGAGAAGGCCGTGCTGGAAGCGCGCGGCTACGAGGTCGTCGCCACCTCCACGCTGATGGAGTTCGAGAAGACGCTCCAGGCCTGGCGCCCGGACCTCATCCTCACGGACATCCACATGCCCGAGGCCAAGGGCACCGACATCTGTCGCACCCTGAAGAACGAGTACGGCACCCAGGACATCCCCATCGTCCTGTTCTCCAGCCTCCCGGACGTGGAGCTGTCCAAGCTGGCCGAGCAGGTGGGCGCCGACGGCTTCCTCTCCAAGGAGAACGGGCTGGAGGCCATGGGCGAGAAGATCGACGAGCTGGTGCAGAGCATCCTCTGGTGATTCGCATGCCGCGCCCCGTCCTGGTCGCCGCCCTCTGGGGCCTGGTGCTGGTGCTCGGAGGCTGCAGGCGCACGGACCCCGCTCCCCGCCCGCCCGAGACACCCGAGGCGGGCGCGTCCCCCACGGCCGCGGCCTCCTCGTCGGGCGCCATCCTCTTCGTCTCCGCGGACACGCAGGGCTACCTGGGCCCGTGCGGCTGCAGCGAGAACATGCGCGGAGGCATCGCCCGCGCGGCCTTCCAGGTGAGCGAGGCCCGCCAGGGCGCGCTGCCCGTGCTCTATGTGGACGGCGGCAACAGCCTCTTCGGGGAGAAGACGCTCAAGCCCGGGCAGGTGCCGCAGGAGGAGCTGAAGGCGAAGGCGCTCGCGGACGCCATGCGGATGATGGGGCTGTCGGTGCGCGCCACCGGCCCGCTGGATGACACGCGCGGCGCGGCCTTCCGTCAGGGGCTGGGATTGCCCGAGGTGGCGGACGGCGCGGTGAAGCTCCTGCCCGCGGGCCCCCGCAAGGTGGGCGTGGTGGCGGCGGACTCGCCGGAGCGGTTGGTGGCGGCGAGCGCGAAGGCCCGCTCGGACGGCGCGGACTTCGTGCTGGGGTTGTTGGACGCGCCGTTGGAGGAGGCGCAGAAGGCGGCGGAGGTGCCGGGGCTCGCGGTGGATGTGCTGGTGGCCACCCGCTCCGCGTCCGAGCTGAGCGGCGAGCAGAACCGGCTGGTGAAGGCCACGGTCCCCGTGGTCGCGCCGCAGAGCAAGGGCCGCTCGCTGGTTCGCGTGGACCTGAGCTACGCGAAGGCGCCCGGGAGCTTCTCGCTCCAGAAGGGACAGGCCGACCTGGAGCGCGAGGTGGCCGCGCTGGAGCAGCGCACGGCGCTGTTGGACAAGGAGATCAACCTCCCGGGCATCGACCCGAAGCTCAAGGCGCTCAAGCAGGGCAAGCGCGACGAGCTGGTGGCGCGCAAGCAGGCGCTGGTGTCGGCGCCGCCCGCCGCGTCGCCCGACGTCAATGGCTTCACGGTGCGCTTCGTGCCGCTGGAGTCGGGGCTGCCGTCGCTGCCGGACGCGCAGGCGCTGGTGGCGCGCTACGACTCGGAGGTGGGCAAGCTGAACCTCGCGTGGGCGAAGGAGCACGGCCAGGACTGCCCCGCTCCCGCGAAGGGACAGGCGGGCTTCGTGGGCAACGAGCCGTGTCGCGCGTGCCACGAGGAGAGCTTCCCCGTCTGGGAGAAGTCCAAGCACCACCACGCGTGGGAGACGCTGGAGGAGGTGGGCAAGCAGCACCACCTCAACTGCGTGGGCTGTCACGTGACGGGCTGGGAGCAGCCGGGCGGCGTGTGCCGGCTGGACAAGGTGGCGGGGCGCGAGGACGTGGGCTGCGAGAGCTGCCATGGCCCTGGCTCCGTGCACGCGGAGGAGCCGAGCGCGGACAACATCATCGCGTCGCCCGGTGAAGCGCTCTGCGTCACCTGCCACAACCCGGAGAACTCGCCGCACTTCGACTTCGCGACGTACCTGCCGCGAATCCTGGGACCGGGTCACGGGAAGCCCCTGGACGCCGCGTCACCCGACAAGCCGGCGGACGAGCGGAAACCCGCGAAGCCGTAAACCCGCAGCGTTTGCCTCGCAGGCCGCACCCACGGTGGGTGCTTCATTCGGCCATACCGGGCGACTCGTTGTTTGACTGTCAAGAAAAAGGGCGAATACTTGGGGCTTCGCCTGCTTCTGGGCGCACTCTTCTTGCGACCGCATGCTGCCCTTCTGCCTCCTCGTGCTGAACCTGGCCTCGCTCCCCGCCTCGCAGGGAGTGCCGCCACCCATGCCGCCGCCTCCCGCCGGCATGCGCGTGCTCGCCGCGAGCGAGACGCCGGCGCCCGCCGCGGCTGGACCGAAGCCCGCGCCCGCGACGGACACCGCCACGCAGACGAGCATGCCAGACAGCGGCACGGCCACGCGCCCCACCGGGCCGGCGACCGAGCCGTCGCGCGCAGGCACGGCCGACCTGACGAAGGGCGCGAAGGTCGAGGGTATCTCGCCCTCCACGGGCTCGCCTTCCGCGACGACGGTGGCAAAGGGCACGAAGGTCGAGGGCGCATCGAACGCTGTCGCGCCTCCCGCCGCGGGCACCGCCGACGCGGCGAAGGACGTGAAGGCCGAGGGCACCTCGGGCACGGACATGGCGAGCAAGCAGGAGCCGGTGGCTCCCGCGACCGAGGCGGCGCCTGGAGATGACGAGGCCGACGAGGCGCGCGCCCTCGCTGGCGCTCCCGACGAAGTGGACGAGGAGCCCGAGGCCACTCGCGAGGTGGTCGAGTCCGAGTCCGCGGAGCTGGAGGAGATGCGCGCGCTGGAGAGCGTGACGCTGGACCCCACCGCGAAGCCGAGCGCCGAGGTGATGCAGTCGCTGCGACGTCTGGGCCTCGCCAACCCGCTGCGCATGCGCATGCTGGACGCGCTCGAGGAGCCCACCTTCCGCGAGGACGACTCTCCCGAGCAGCTCCCGCTCATCACCAACCTGGCCACGTTCGACGTCCGCAGCATCCAGGACCGCTACGACATCCCGGTGGAGATGCAGCCCCTGGTCGCGCAGTACATCCAGTTCTTCCAGGGGCCCGGGCGCCGCTGGTTCCGCAAGTGGATGTCCCGCTCCGCGCGCTACCTGCCGGTGATGCAGCCCATCCTCGAGAAGCACGGCATGCCGCTGGACACCGTGTACCTGGCGATGATCGAGAGCGGCTTCTCCGCGCACGCCTACTCGTGGGCGCACGCCTCCGGCCCCTGGCAGTTCATCTCCAGCACCGGCAAGCAGTACGGCCTCAAGCAGGACTTCTGGGTGGACGAGCGCAGGGACCCCCTCAAGGCGACCCACGCCGCGGCCACCTATCTCAAGGACCTCTACCGCGAGCTGGGCCACTGGTATCTGGCGTGGGCCGGCTACAACACGGGCTCCGGTCGCGTGCGGCGCATGATTGAGCGCCACGGCACGCGCGACTTCTGGGCGCTCGCCGAGGAGAAGGGCCTGGCGAAGGAGACCAAGCACTACGTGCCCAAGCTCATCGCCGCCGCGCTCGTCGCGAAGAACCCGTCCGCGTTCGGCTTCTCCGACGAGGAGTTCGACTACGAGCAGCCCCTGGAGTTCGACGAGGTGGAACTCACCGACGCCACGGACCTGGACGTGGTGGCCCGCGCGGCGGGCGTGAACATCCAGGACGTGCAGGACCTGAACCCGGAGCTCAAGCGGTGGTGCACGCCCCCGGCGAGCACGAAGCACCCCTACAAGCTGCGGCTGCCCAAGGGCGCGGGCCCCCAGTTCGTCGAGGGGTTCAAGCGCATCTCCCCCGCGGAGCGGCTGACCTTCCGCGTGCACAAGGTGAAGCGCGGCGACACGCTGTCGCAGATCGCGGAGCGCTACGGCACGGCCTCCGAGGCCATCCTCCAGATGAACCGGCTCAAGAGCGCGCGCACGCTGAAGCTCGGCGCGGACCTGGTCATCCCCATCCCCGCGAGCAAGGCCGCCGGAGGCTCGGGCGGTGCCATCGCGAGCAAGGTGGCCCAGGCCCGTCGCAGCGGCGTCGTGGCCCACCGTCCCGAGGACGAGGTGCCGGCCGGCACGCCCAAGGGCCCCGTGGCCGCGGGCCCGGTGAAGACGGAGACGCTCAACGGCCGCACGCGCGTGACGTACGGCGTGCAGTCCGGCGACAGCCTCTGGGTCATCGCGACCAGGTTCAACGTGTCGGTGGATGACTTGAAGAAGTGGAACAACCTGCGCCGGCGCAACCCGACGCTGCAGGTGGGCTCGCTCGTGTACGTGTGGCCCCAGGGCACGGCGCAGGTGCAGGAGCGCGCGGGCACCGTCGTGGTGGCCAGGCAGGTCGCGTCGAACGCGGGCAAGCCCGTGAGCGGCGGCAAGGTGCACGCGCTGGCCGAGGGCGAGACGCTCTGGTCCGTCGCGCAGCGCTACGGCGTCAGCGTCCAGGACATCATGCGGTGGAACAACATCAAGGACCACCGCACCATCCCCACGGGCAAGGTCCTCTCGCTGAGCGCGCCGTGAGCGCCTTCTCGACAGGGGCCTTCCGGACACGATGACGCCGGGCGAGTGAATTGCATCGGGTGGGCGCATGACTTCGCCCATTTCGCGGAACGGCGCGCTCACCCACCC
>NZ_SRLW01000344.1:0-9938 GCF_006518215.1 Myxococcus sp. AB025B | reverse complement strand
AGCGTGGCGACCTCCTCGGGCACTTCCAGCGTCACTTTCACCATGGCCGGGATTTCTCCCACGCCTCGGCCTGCTCCTGCCAACCCGCCCTTTCGCTCAGGCGATGCTCAGGATCAGATCCACACCCTCCGCGAACACCACGTAGTCGAGCAGCTCGCCGTAGGTCCCCGTGCCCGTCAGCAGGATGGCCCACGCGGCCTGGAAGATGATGGCCGCCGCCGGCGTGTGGTGGCGCGGATGCAACCTGGCCATCCACGGGAAGAACAACCCGTCCGCCGACATCGCCTGGTACACGCGCGGCGACACCAGGATGACCAGGTTGAGGAAGCCGAAGGTGGAGAGCGCCACGCCCGCCGTGATGAACGTGCGGCCCGCCGGGCCCAGGAGGTGCCCCAGCGCGTCCGCCGCAGGCGCCGTGCTCGCCGCCAGTCCCGCTGCGCCCAGCGTGCGCAGATAGGTGAGGTTCGCGAGCAGGTACACCCCCACCACGCCGATGACCCCCAGCAGCAGCGCGCGAGGCAGGTTTCGCTCCGGGTCCACCAACTCCTCCGCCACGAAGTTGGTCTGCTGCCAGCCGCCATAGCTGAAGAGCACCGGCACCAGCGCCGCGCCCAGCGCCAGCACGATGGAGTCCGGCGGCTCGGGCGCCACCGTCTGCACTGGCGCCGCCCCCGACAGCAGGAGCCCCGCGCCCACGAGCACCGCGAGCGCCACCAGCTTGAGCACCGTGAAGACGTTCTGCGTGAGCGCCCCCGGCCGCACCCCGAAGTAGTTGATGCCCGACAACAGGACGATGGCGCCGATGGCCAGCGGGAGCCGGTAGTCCGCCGGCAACCCCGTCCATGCCAGCGTGTAGTTGGCGAACGTCACCGCCACCGCGGCGATGGCGCCCGTGGCAATCATCAACAGCAGGCCCCACGCGTTGAGGAACGCGGGCAGCTCGCCGAAGGCGTCGCGCAGGTAGACGTAGCTGCCCCCGGCCTTGGGGATGCGCTGCCCCAGCTCGCCGTAGATGAACGCCCCGATGAGCGCCACGCCGCCGCCGAGCAGCCACGCCCCCAAGGTGAGCCCTGGGGTATGCACGCGCTGGGCGACTATGGCGGGGTTGAGGAAGATGCCTGAGCCGATGATGCCGCCGATGACGAGCATCACCCCCGAGAACAGCCCCACCCGCCGCGAATAGCTTCCACCCGACGACGCCTTGGCCTCATTCGCGGCAGGAGCGCTCATGGCCCCCGAGCATAATCCGGGCGCGAGTACCTCGCGACGAAGCTGCCGTCAAAGGGACCCATGGCAGCGGCACCCCCCCGCCACCTTCCAGTAGCAGCAGGTGGAGGCCTCGCGACAGGCCTCCTGGGTCTTGCCGGAGCACGAGCACGCGGAGTCCGAAGCACAACGAGAGGCGCCGCCCTCCGCGCACAGCGCGTCAACAATGTTCGCGCGGCACTCCGGGTCTGACTCAGCGTTGCATTTCGTATCGCCACAGTCCGCGTCCAACAACCCACAGCCCGAGAGGAAGACGGCCAGGAACAGCAGGGAGGCGAGAAGGAAGGAGTGCATCTGCCAGGCTCTACCGAAGCCTTGTTCTCATTCACATACCCCGCGAGGAGTAGAGTGTTCCCGACCCCTCCTGCGGTGGGAGGCATTGCCGGAGGAACCCATGTCGCGCGGGCTCACCTTGATGCGGCTGGCCGTGCTCATCCCCGCTGTCGGCGCGGCGGGCCCCGTGGACGACGCGAAGCGACGGGTCTCGCTCGAGGTCTCCGACGGTCCCCGGTGAGTTCGCTCCGGACGCCACCCTGGAGAAGTACCAGGGCCCGCACGGCCTGCGCCCCCAGTACCTCGCGGACACCGTCCGCGCTGCGCTGAAATGGCGAGAGGCCTCGGGACGGTCGTCGAAGCGGGCGTGTCCCGAGCGTGTCCTTCAACCTCATCGACTGGAACCGTCTCACCCGTGTCGGGACTGACGCCCCACACCGGCGCGCGTGTCCTGGGGACTCCAGGCGCGGGGGGACAACACCCTGGACGTGGCGACGGCGCCCATCGTCAAGGTGGAGGCCCGGCTGTAGCCGGCTCGCCGCCCCCATGAATCAGGCTTCTGGGGCGCGGCGCCAATGTCAGCCAGCGCACAGTCTTCCTGACCTGACGGCGTGCGTCGGGGCTTTTCGTTCGGGTGGTTCAGACACCATCTTCCAGGAATGGAGCCCCGCGCCGAATCCCCAGGACGAGCGAAGGAGGAGGACCGCGCGCGCGCCACCATCCTCAACGTCAATGACACGCCCGCGGTCCTCTACCTCACCAGCCGCATCCTCACGGTGGCCGGCTACCACGTGGTGGAGGCGACCAGCGGAACGGAGGCGCTCCGGCTGGCGGGCGGCCGTCCGGACATGGTGCTGCTGGATGTGCACCTGCCGGACGTCGACGGGTACGAGGTCTGCCGGCGCCTGCGGGCGCGCGAGGAGACGCGCGACCTGCTGATTGCACACCTGTCCGCCGTCTCCGTCAGCCGCGAGGACCGGCTGCGCGGGCTGGCCCAGGGAGCGGACGCCTACTGGACCACCCCCCTGGGTGATGACGAGCTGCTCGCGAACGTGGAGGCGCTCCTGCGCCTGCAGTCCCGCGCCCAGGCGGCGGTGCACGCGCGCGACGAGTTCCTGTCCATCGCGGCGCACGAGCTGCGCACGCCGCTGACGGCGCTCCGGCTCAACCTGGAGCGGCTGGTCCACCACCTCACCCGGGTTCCCGGTGACGCGGTGGCGCGGCGCACCGTGGAGGCGAGCACCACGCCCGCGCTGCGGCAGCTGGTGCGGCTGCAGCAGCTGTTGGACACGCTGCTGGACGTGTCGCGGGTGGGCAGCCGCAAGCTGCGGCTGGACATCGAGGTGTTCGACCTGGCCGAGGCCGCGCGCGAGGTGGCCGGGCGCCTGGCGATGTCGGCCCGCGCGGCGGGCACCGAGCTGTCCCTGGCGCTCCCCCTGGGGCCCGCGCTGCTCATGGGAGACCGGCTCCGGCTGGAGCAGGTCATCAGCAACCTGCTCGCGAATGCCTTCCGTTATGGGGACGGCAAGCCCATCTGGCTCACGGTGGAGGAGCACCCGGACGCGCTGTGGCTGAGCGTGACGGACCAGGGCATCGGCATCGCGAAGCAGGACCAGTCGCGCATCTTCAACCGCTTCGAGCGCGCGTCGAGCACGGGCCGCGCGGACGGCCTGGGCCTGGGCCTGTTCATCGCGCGGGAGATCGTCGTCGCCCATGGGGGCACGCTCAGCGTCGAGAGCGAGCCGGGCCAGGGGGCCACGTTCCATGTGACACTGCCCCGTCATCGGACGGCGGCCTACTGATGGATTGAAAGGAAGGCGTGTCGTGTCCTCTGAAGGTGGTGCCGGCGCGAAGAAGACGCTTCATCCTCGGCTGGAGACGGGGGTGCCCCGGCTCGACTTCATCACCAAGGGTGGGCTCATCAAGGGCGCCTCGTACGCGGTGCTGGGCCCCCCGGGCTCGGGCAAGACGGTGCTGGCGCACCAGATTGCCTTCTGGCACGTCAAGCACGGCGGCAAGGCGCTCTACGTGACGCTGCTCACGGAGTCCCATGCCCGCATGCTCGCGAACCTGGAGGGGATGTCCTTCTTCGACGCGAGCGTCATCCCGGAGAAGCTGCACTACATCAGCGGCTACCGACAGCTGGAGTCTGAGGGGCTCAAGGGGCTGTTGGAGCTGGTGCGGCGCGCGGCGCGTCAGCACCACGCGACGCTGCTCATCCTGGATGGCATGGACGTGGCGAAGGACCTGGCGCGCGGCGACTTGACGTACAAGCGCTTCCTGCAGGAGCTGCAGACCTTCATCGGCATCCTGGGCTGCACCACGCTGCTGCTGTCGCCGCATGACCCCACGGAGCTGCTGCCGGAGACCACGGCGGTGGACGGCATCTTCGCGCTGTCGCTCTGGCTGTCGGGGCCCCGGGCCGTGCGGGAGCTGGTGACGCTGAAGTTCCGGGGCAGCGACTCGCTCCTGGGCAAGCACGAGCTGGAGATCTCCGACCGGGGCGTCATCGTGCACCCGCGCACGGAGGTGCAGTTCGCCGACCCCGTGGAGAAGGTGGAGGAGGAGCGCGTCCGGATGGGCTTCGGCGTGCCGCGGCTGGACGAGTCGCTCCACGGGGGGCTCCTGTCGGGCTCCACCACGATGCTGTTGGGGGCGCCGGGCACGGGCAAGACACTGCTGGGGTTGCGCTTCCTGCTGGAGGGCGCGCGCCAGGGGCAGCCCGGGGTGTACTTCGGCTTCTATGAGACGTCCCAGCGGCTCATCGAGAAGGCCGAGGGCGTGGGCATGGGGGACTTGCGCAAGTACGTGGACGCGGGCCTCATCGAAATCCAGTGGCAGCCGCCGCTGGAGCACAACATGGACGCGCTCGCGGAGCGACTCCTGGAGCGCATCCACGAGCGGAACGTGAAGCGCCTGCGGCTCTTCGTGGACAGCGTCGCCGGCTTCCGCTCGGCGGCCGTCTATCCGGAGCGGATGAGCCGCTTCTTCTCCGCGCTGTCCCACCAGCTGCGGATGCTGGACGTCACCACGCTCTACTCGGACGAGACGGCCCTGTTCACCCCGGGCGTCGAGGTGCCGCAGCCGGACGCCACCGCGTACGTGGAGAACGTCATCCTGCTGCGCTACGTGGAGCTGCGCTCGCAGCTGTACCGGTTGCTCTCCATCATGAAGATGCGGGAGAGCCAGTACGACAGCGGCATCCGGGAGTTCTCCATCACGGACAAGGGCATCACCGTGGCGGACACCTTCGAGAGCGCGGAGGCGGTGCTGACGGGGCACGCCATCATGACCGGAGGCGGGCGGGACGTGCGGCGCAAGGCGCCCATGGGCGAGAAGGCGAAGCCGCGCAAGCGGCCCCAGCCGAAGGTCGGGCGCAAGCCCGCGCCTCGGAGGCGCTCATGAAGACGGTGCTGGTTGTCGACGACGAGATGGACATCGCGGACGCGGTGAAGTCCATCCTCGAGGACGAGGGCTACCGCGTGGTGACATGCGCCAATGGACGCGAGGCGCTGGACTGTCTGGAGGAGGTGCGGCCGGACCTCATCATCATCGACGTGATGATGCCGGTGATGAACGGGTTCGAGGCGCTGCGGGCCATCCGGCAGCGCGAGGAGTTCGCGGGGCTGCCGGTGCTCATCATGAGCGCCATCGACCCGTCGGTGCGTCCGGCCGAGTACGACTGGGCGGGCTTCCTCAAGAAGCCCTTCTCGCTCAGCCACCTGCTGGAGCAGGTGCACAAGCTGGTGCCGCTGGCGGCGTGAGCGGGACGACGGTGGCGGCCGGCCGAGGTGGGGCCGGCGCGCCACCTGAGGGGCGGCCACGCCTTGCTCCATGCCTTCATCGCCCGCCTCGTCTTGCTTTGAATGGGGGCCAGCAAGGCGCTCGCGAGCGGGGGCTGTTTTCACCGGATGTGCCAGGGCTTCCTGCTCTTGTACCGATGTGAGGTGAACGAGGTCCCCTCCCCACGGTGGGAGCCACCTCGTGCCGCCGGGCGGATTGCTGGGCAAGCCTTTGCCCCGAGGGCCGTGGGCTTTTGCCCAGCAGAATGGAAGAGGTCGTCTCATCGGGTGCGGCGCCGGTAACGAGGGGGCCCCCGCACCGTGACATGGAGGCCCGATGGGTTCCCTTCCGTGGGGAACCGGACCTCGTTGGAGGGAAGCGAGGGCCTCCGTCCGACGACGTTTCGGTGTGCGCCGAAACATGGCCCCGCGGCGGCGCGTAGAAGCGCATCCATGACGCCGCTCCATCCTGTCGCCGCCGCCACACACCCCGACCCATACCCGTTCTATGCCGAGCTCGTCGCGACGCGTCCCTTCTACCGGGACGCGTCCCTTGGACTCTGGGGGGCCTCCAGCGCCCGAAGCGTTCGAGCGGTGCTGACGTCCCCTGCCTGCCTTGTCCGGCCCCGCGCGGAGCCGGTGCCACGGGCGTTCGGCGCGCTGGCCTCTGGGGCGCTGTTCGGGCAATGGGCCCGGATGAACGACGAGCCGTTCCACGGGGTGGTGCGCCGGGGGCTCGGGGCGCTCATCGAGCGGTGGAGGGCCGCGCCCGGCGTGGACGTGCGTGCCCGCGCGCGGCTCTCCTTCGGCTGGGGCACGCATGTCTGTCCTGGTGAGCGCCTCGCGAAGTCCCTGGCGACGGGGGCCCTGGAAGTCCTGCTCGCCACGGACCTCGCCCGGCATCGCGAGGCCTTCGAGGACGTCCCCTTCCTGCCGTTGCTCAACGCGCGAGTGCCCCTGCTGCCCGCGCTCCGGCTCGCGCCCGAGGAGGTCGGATGATCGCCGTCATCTTCGAGGTCCAGCTTCGCGAAGAGGGGAGGCAGACCTACCTGGACCTGGCCGCGGGGCTGCGGCCGCTGCTCTCCCAAATCGATGGCTTCATCTCCATCGAGCGCTTCCAGAGCCTCTCGGATTCCAGTCGCCTGCTGTCGCTCTCGTTCTGGAGGGACGAGGCGGCGGTCGAGGCCTGGCGTCGACTCGAGGCCCATCGCGCGGCTCAGGCGCAGGGGCGCGACGGGGTCTTCCTGGACTATCGGCTGCGGGTCGCCAGCGTCCTGCGCGACTACGGCCTGTCGCGGCGCGAGGAGGCTCCGGGCGACAGTCGGAAGGTGCACGGCTGACGTCACCTGCCCCGAGCCCGGGAGCGCGCCGGGTTGCCCGGGCCAGGCGAGGGCTCCAAGCTGCGGGCACTGATGATGAACACACTCGAGCTGCGTGGTCGCACTTGACTCATTGGGGCGGCCCGCACCTATGTGATTGGGATTGAGCCTCGCCGCGAACTCGTGACGGTGAGAACTGTCTTCACTTGCGGTGGCGTCTGTCATATTTCGCGCGCCGCGCTCCCCCGAGCGCGTCATCCCATCCATCAACCGAGAGAGGCCTCCCATGAAGAGTCTGGCTGGATTCCTTGTCGTCGCCGCGATGCTGCTGACCGGATGTGAGCCCGCGCAGAATGATGCTCAGCTCCACGAGGCCCCCGCGTCGGAGACCGTCGGACAGCAGGAGTCGGCGCTCGGCGCCGGTGACTGTACGGTGAGCCTGCAGTGCGCCAATGGCGTGACGGCCTCGTGCTCCGGAAACAATCGTCAGTGTTGGCTCGACCCGGACGGGCTCGAGCAGGTGTGGTGCAATGGCAGCCCCTATGGCTGTCGCCTCGTGCCGGCGCCGTGCGGCTGCGCGCGGGACAACTGCTGCTCGGAGCTGTGCGCGCTGGACCCGGACTGTGGCACCTGCACGCCGGGCCGCTCCTGCACGTCCAACGCCCAGTGTGGTGGCACGCTGTCCGGACGCTGCAACGCCGTCACCCGCACGTGCACCTGCATCATCGGCGTGGACGCCGAGCGCGAGAACTGAGCGCGCGGCGGTAGCACCGCCTCCGTGAGGCGGTCTCGCCGCTGGACGCGAGCGGGGGGAGGGTGAACAATCCCGCGCTGGATGCCTCCCCCCGCTTCGCCCGAGCCCGCCGCCGGAGTCCGAGTCCCGATTCCGCGCCCGGCGTGGGTCGTCGTCGGCGGCGCCCTGGTCGTCACCTGCCTCTTCTTCTACCGGGCCGTCTTCAGCGCGCAGGTCTTCATCGCGCGGGACATGCTCCTGGTCTACGCCCCCTTGCGGCGCTACTGGGCGCAGCGGGTCCTCGGAGGGGACTTCCCCGGCTGGTATCCCTTCGACGGGCTGGGGCAGTCGTTCGCGGGCATCATGCTGTCCGCGCCCTTCCATCCGTCGCAGCTGCTGGGCCTGCTGTTCTCCACCGGCGTGGCGATGAAGCTCACGGTGCTGGCGTGTCCGCCGCTGGCCCTGCTGGGCACCTATGCGCTGCTGCGGCTGTACGACGTGCCACGGGGCGGCGCGTTCTTCGCGGGGCTCGCCTTCGCCTTCAGCGGACACCTGGTGTCGCTCACCAACAACCTGGCGTACCTCCTGGCGGCGGCCACCCTGCCCGCGGCGCTCTGGGCCGCCGAGCGTTTCCTGCGCGTCGCCACCCCCGCTCGCGGCGCCGTGGCCGCCTTCGGTGTCGCCAGCGTGCTGCTGGCCGGTGACACGTGGAGCTATGCCTTCGCGAACGCCTTCGTGTTGCTGCTCGCGGTGACGGGCCGGGGCGCCTTGCGGACTCGCGTGCTCCGCGCGCTGGGGCTCGTGGCGATGGGCGCGGGGCTGGCCGCGCCGCAGCTGTTCGCGGGCATGGCGGTGTTCGCGCACGGGGCCCCTGGCGCCAGCTCGCTCGAGGACGCACAGCGCTGGTCGCTGGACCCGTGGCGACTGCCGGAGCTCGTCCTGGGGCCCTACCTCGCCAATCCCGCCGTGGAGCGCGCCGTCCCCGAGGAACTCGTGAAGCCGCTCTTGAGCACGGGGGGCTTCTCCACGCTGTGGACGGACTCGGCGCTCGTCGGGGTGCCGGTGCTGGTGCTCGCGGTGGCGGGGTTGATGTTCATCCCCTGGAGGCGCTGGGCGCCGTTCGCGGCGGTGTGGGGGGTGGTGCTGCTGCTCGCGCTCGGGGCCGCGTTGCCCGTCTATGGGTGGCTGCATGACGTGCTGCCGCTGTGGCGGCCGTTCCGCTATCCGGAGAAGCTCGTCGCGCACCTGACGTTGGGGCTCGCGCTGCTCGCGGGCTTCGGGTGGAAGGCCCTGGTGTCCTCCGAGTCACGGGCGCGTCGCGCGGCCTGGGTGGCGGGCGCCATGGCCGTGGGGTTGCTCGCCGTGGCCCTCGCCGAGCGCCTGGGGGCGGTGTGGTCTTCCGCCTTCGTCGTCGCGCGTTGGCCCCAGGTACCGGCGGAGACGTTGCAGACGCTGTCGCAGGCGTTCAGCGAGGCCGGGTTCATCGCGGCGGGCCTCGCGCTGGGCTGTGCGCTCGTGTTGCCGGGGCTCGCGGGTTCGTCGCTTCGGGCGGGGGTGTTGATGGCGCTGCAGCTGGGCGCGGCCTTCACGCTGAACGAGCCGCTCTACATCCTCGGCTCGGAGGAGCTGCTGGACAGTCCCCCCACGCTCGTCGAGGCCGTGCGCGAGCACGCCGCGCGGACGGGAGACTCCACGCCCCGCGTCTCCTCTCGCCTCCAGCGCTTCCAGCTACCCCAATTCGAGGGCTTCGAGTTCCAGGACAGCGTGGCGTTGATGGCGCGCGCCTCGCTGATGCCGGACACGCCCGCGCTGTGGAACCTCGGCGCGGCGGGGGCGTATCTGCCCGCGATGAGCGCTCGCGTGAAGGGGCTTCAGCTCGACGCGCCCGCGCGCTTCACCCAGCTGGAGCCGCTCTATGGCGTGCGGTTCAGTGTGTATACGTCCGCGTCCTATGCGGGGCTGGAGCCCAAGCCGGGCAGGGTGTTCGCACGCGACGAGGTGTTCGAGCTGGTCCTCGTCGAGCATGCCGACGTCCTCCCGCGACTCTTCGTCGCGAAGCCTCGATGTGTGTCGGACGAGAAGGCCGCGCTCGGGCTCCTGGGCACGGAGGCCTTCCGTCAAGGTGCCTGGGCCGCGGTGGAGTGTGGCATGGAGCCGCTCTCCGCCCCGAGCGATGCGCCGCTGACAGGGCGGGTCCTCATCGAGCGCGACACCCCCGAGCACCTCGTGGTGTCGGTCGAGTCATCCGAGGACGCGGTGCTCATCGTCAACGATGCGTTCCAGGCTGGATGGACGGCGAGCGTGGACGGTGTGCCCACTCGGGTGCTCCCCGCGAACGTGGCCGTGCGGGCCGTCGCGGTGCCCTCGGGGCGTCACCAGGTGGTGCTGCGCTATCGGGTCCCCGGAGTCCTGCCGGGGTTGCTGCTGTGGGGCGTGACGCTCGTGGGGCTGGCGCTGGCCGAGGGCTGGCGTCGTCGGCGTTCTCCCGCTTTACGGTGAACGCTGTCCATGGGGTGAAGCCCCCGTGCGAGCGCGTCTGGTGAAGCCCGTTCGCGGCCCTCCCGG
>NZ_SRLW01000343.1:0-10041 GCF_006518215.1 Myxococcus sp. AB025B | reverse complement strand
GGGTGTGGGAACCTACATAGGAGGGGGAAACGTCCTGGGCAACGGACAATGGCCCCGCTTCTTTCCCCAAGGGCGGGCTTGTCGCATTCCCACCGTGGTGGCGCCGCTTTAAGATGCCGGACGTTTCGGAGACCTGGACCCGACCCCATGCCTGCTCGTCCTCCATCCCCCCCTCGCCCTGGTGCCGGAGGTAAGCCCCCAGCCCGGGGCCGCCCTCCGCGCGAGGTGTCCTCCGACGAGGACTTCGCCGCGCCACCCTCCGGAGACGAGGGCCAGCCCGACGGCCCCGCCAACCCGGAGCTCTACGGGGACGCCGAGCCGCCGCGCTCGCGCACGGACGAGACGCGGGTGGCCTCGGTGTCCGACGTGCGCGAGGAGTCCCGGCGTCGCCAGGAGGAGGAGGACGACAACGCGGACGCCACGCGCGCCGGGCCCCCGGTGCAGATGTTGGTGCTGGCGGGGCCGGACCGCGGGCGCAAGAAGCGCTTCCAGGGCGTGCGCATGGTGGTGGGGCGCGGCAAGGACTGCGACTTCGTGCTGGATGACCAGTCCGTGTCGCGCCGGCACCTGGAGCTCATCTACGGCCAGGGCGGCGTGGCGATGCGAGACCTGGGCAGCATCTCCGGCACCCAGGTGAATGATCAGCGCGTGGACGAGTGCACCCTGAAGCACGGGGATGAGATCGCCATCGGCAAGACGCGCCTTCGCTTCGTGGACGAGGCGGAGCAGATCAAGGAGCTGCGCGAGCAGGCGGAGGCCCGCGAGGCGGAGGAGAAGCGCGAGCGCGAGGAGGCCGCGAAGGAACGCGACGAGGCTCGCAAGGCGGCGGGGGCGTCCCGGGGCGCCGACGTGGACCCGAATGATCCGCGGCTCAACGAGGCGACCAACGCCAACTACCGGATGCCGGACGAGCTGAAGGAGAAGAATCGCGACGCCAGCGGTGTGAAGAAGGGCAAGGGCGCCATCGCGATTCCCCGGCCGCGTCCGCCTCCGCGCAGCGCCGTCACCGGCGGCGGAGGGAACTCGAAGGCGAAGCTGCTCATCGGCGTGGGCGGTGGTGTGGTGGTGCTGCTCATGCTGGGGCTGATGCTCATCCCCTCGGGCCCGCCGCCTCCGCCTCCGGTGGACCCCAACGTGGAGCGCTCGAAGCTCCTGATGCAGAAGGCGCGCGAGGCGGTGCGCTCGGACGACTTCGCCGGCGCGGTGAAGCTGGTGGAGGAGGCGGAGAAGCTGCGCCCGGGCGTGGACGAGGAGGGCCTGGGCAAGGCGGCGGCGAAGGAGCTGCTCGTGCAGCAGTCCTTCCAGGCCGTGCGCGAGCTCATCGACGCCAACGACTTCGAGGGGGCGCGCCAGAAGCTGTCCGAGACGCCCCAGGGCACCGCCAAGACGGACGACGTGCGGCGCAAGCTGGAGCAGGAGGTCAAGACGAAGGACGAGCTGTGGCGCATCCAGAAGATGGAGGAGGCGCTCGCGGCGCGTGACGTCGCCACGGCCCAGTCGCTGCTGGAGCAGGTGCCGGAGCTCAACCGGCCCGCGTACTCGCAGAAGCTGCAGGACCTGCAGGCGGAGCTGGCCAAGGAGGCCCGGGACAGCGCGGCGCGGGACAGGGCCAGCCGGGAGCGCAGCGAGGAGCGGGCCAAGGAGGAGCGCAAGCGCTTCATCGCGGAGGCCTTCACGGACGTGGAGCGGCGCTTCAACGGCGGCGACTACCAGCGCGCGGTGCTCGAGTGCGACCGCGTGGTGGACAAGTTCAAGGCGGACAAGGACGTGAGGGACCGCTCGCGCCAGCTCAAGACGCTCATCCCCCAGTTCCAGCGCGCGCTGGACGACGCGCAGAAGAAGCTCGCGTCCAATGCGCTGGAGTCCGCGTCCAAGCCCCTGCGCCGCGCGGCGGAGCTGTACCGGCAGATCGGCTTCGATGGTTCGCTGGGGCGCACGCTCGACGAGCAGCTCGCGTCGGCGGCGCTGGCGGCGGGGCAGGCGGCGCTCAAGAAGGGCGACCTGGCGGGGGCGGGCAGCAACTTCCGCGAGGCCCTGCGCCTCAACCCGGGGGACCGTCGGGCGCGGGACGGCCTGGACGACCTGAGCAAGAAGGTGGAGGAGCTCTACATGCGCGCGTATATCGAGCGCGACCGGGACCCGCGCTCCGCCGCGGAGAAGTTCAAGGTCGTCATCGAGACGGCGGCCGAGGGTTCCGATACGAAGCGCAAGGCCGAGATGTACCTGAGCGAGATACAGCCGTGAGGCGCTCGCCAACAACGTTCGTACGTGGAGAGATGGGATGAGCGAGTCGTCGCTGCGTGAGCTCGGGATGGACCTCATCGAGGAGCGCCAGTTCGAGCGCGCCCTCGCCGTGTTCGCGGAGGCGGTGCGCCGGGTTCCCGCCGACCACCGCTCCCGGATGATGGCGTCCCGGTGTCTGGCCGAGCTGGGCGAGCGAGAGCGCGCCGTCACGTCGTACCACGCGACGGCCGAGGGCCTCTTGCGTCGCGACTACCTGCTGTCCGCGATGGCCGCGTGCAAGCTGGGGTTGGACCTGGCGCCCAGCGAGCGGCGGCTGAAGGAGACGCTGATCCGCGTCCACTCGCGCGCGGTGCGCAGCGCGCCGGGTCGCGCCGTGGTGCCGCCGCCCCTGCCGCCCGAGACGCTCTACGACGGGAAGGTGGAGACGGACCTGATGGGGCTGGCTGGAGAGGAGCTCTCCAACCGCGCCATCGAGGTGCTGGCCGCGCCGGATCCGGGTGGCTCCGCGGACCCGAACAGCCGTCCTCCGCTGCCGCTGTTCGCGGACCTGGACCGGGACGCGTTCATCGACCTGGTGGGCCGCATGGCGTGGCGCCGGGTGCGTCCCGAGGAGGTGGTGAGCCGAGAGGGCGAGCCCGCGGACCACCTCTACGTGCTCGTCGCCGGCAAGGCGGAGGTGACGCGGCAGATGGAGGGGGAGGCGCGCACGCTGGGCTTCCTCGGCGGTGGGTCCATCTTCGGGGAGATTGCTCTTTTGACGGGCGCGCCGCCGACGGCGACGGTGTCCGCGGTGTCCGACACGGAGGTCTTCGAGATCCGCCGCGAGCACCTCAACGCGGTGGCCAAGAGCCACCCGGCGGTGCCGCAGGTGCTGGCGGACTTCGCGCAGCAGCGCATGGCGCGAAACCTGATGGCCACCTCGCCCATGTTCCAGACGCTGCCGGAGTCGGAGCGGGGCGCGCTCTTGCAGCGCTTCACCTTCCGCGCGCTGCAGGGGCACGAGAAGGTGCTGGTGGAGGGCGAGCACTCGCCGGGGTTGTTCCTGGTGCTGGCCGGTGAGCTGGTGGTGCAGAAGGAGGACCCGGCGGGCGGCACGGTGACGTTGGGCGTGCTGCGCGAGGGCGACGTGGCGGGGGAGATTTCACTGCTGACGGGGCTGCGCGCCTCGGCGACGGTGGTGGCCACGCGCAAGACGGCGGCGGCGTTCCTGGAGCGCAACGCGTTCCATGCGCTGGTGCAGGCCTTCCCGCACATCCGGACGTATCTGGAGCAGCTCTCGGACCGGCGGCTGAAGCAGATTGGCGAGGCGCTGCGGCCCGCTGAAATCATCGACGCGGACGAGCTGGTGCTCGAGCCCGAGGCGGCGTGAGGAGCACATGGTGACGTTGTCGCGTTCTCGGGTGGTGGGCGTGGCGCTGGCGTTGGTGGCGGCCGGAGCGGTGCTCTACTTCTGGCCGCGCCACGAGCCCGGTGTCCCGGAGGCCGTCACGCGTCAGGTCATCACGATGACGCGGGCCGCGGAGGCCAAGGACATCAGCAAGGTGATGGAGGGCGTGTCCGAGCGCTTCAAGACGGACGGCGGCATGGACTCGCGGCAGGTGCGCGGCATCCTCACCGGGCAGGTGCTGCGCGGTCAGTGGGTCCGCATCTTCACCACGAACCTGGAGGTCCACGAGGTCTCGCCCACGCAGGGTGACTTCCAGGCGCGCTTCATCTTCGGCCGCTCCCAGGCTGAGAGCGTGAAGGACCTGGCGGCCGACAGCGTGCTGAACGCGTACCTCATCGAGGGGACGTTCGAGAAGGAAGCCGACGGCGAGTGGCGCGTGGTGCGCGCGAAGTACCGGCCGCTCGAGGCGGCCGAGCTGCTGTAGCCGCTCGCGGCGGGCGCCTCACTGGAGCAGGGCGCCCGTCTCGTTCAGCCAGGCCTTGGCCATGGCGCCCTGTCCCGCGGACTCCAGGCCCTTCTTCACCGTGTCGATGCGCGAGGCCAGCTCCTCGCGAGGCATGCCCTGCGCCCGCGCGCGCACCAGCCCGAAGTAGTAGTGCTGGCAGCCCGCCGCGTACGCGCTCTGAGCGAAGAGCAGGTCGCCCATGGCGCTGTATGCCTCCGGCAGCGAGCCCGCGCCCGTGTCCGGCGCAATCACCGCGAGCAGCGCCTTGGCGCCCTCGTAGTCCTTGCGCCGCACCAGCAGCGCACCCTTGGCGTACTGCGCCTTCGCCAGCCCCACGCCCTTGGCGGCAATCGCCTTGTCGTAGGCGACGAGCGCGTCGTCCTGCCGCTCCGCCGCCTCCAGCAGCCCGCCGCGCGCCAGCCAGTAACGGCCGTCCTGCTCCAGCAGCGGGACCTTCTTCCCGTCCGCGGACGCCACCTGGATGGCCCCGAACGCGCCCTCATACGCATCCAGCAGCGCCAGCGCGCCCGTGGTGTCTCCCGCGGCCTGCAAGCTGCGAGCGCCGTCCAGGTAGAGCAGGGGCGCCGTCTTGCGCTTCGCCACCGCGGCCTCGAACGCACCTCGCGCCTCGGGCACCTTGCGCGCCGCCAGCGCCCGAGCTCGTGCGAAGAGCGCATGCACGTCATCCGGCACGGCCTTCAGCGCCGCATCCGCCTCCTGGAGCGCCTGGTCCGCGGCGCCACGCGACAACGCCAGCTCCGCCTTCAGCGCCCCCGCGCGCGACGTCAGCGCGGGCGTCAGCTCCGCCTGCTTCTCCCGCGCCGTGGCGAGCGCGCGCTCGGCCTCCTCCAGCTTCTTGCCCTGGTACGCGTGCGCCAGCCCCATGCCCAGCCGCGCCATCAGGTGGTCCGGGTTCACGCTCGTCGCCTTCTCGAACGCCTCCACGGCCTGGGCGGGCTGCCCCTCGTCCAGCAGCGCCTCCCCGTACGCCGTGGTGAAGCGCGGATCCCGATACGCGTTCTCCGCCGCGCGGGCGAAGGCCTGACGCGCGCCGGGCAGGTCCCCCTTCGCCTGGAGCGTGAACGCCTGCGCCAGCGTGAGCCGGGGGCTGTTGGCCCCTTGCGTCTGCAGGTCCGCCAGGTACTTCTCCGCCTCGGCCGTCTTGCCCTCCGCGAGCAGATGCAGCGCGCGAGCCCCATGCCGCTCACCGGAGCGCGAGTCGAGCGCCTCGGCCCGGGCCAGGTACTCACGGGCCCGCGCATCCGCGCCGGGCTGATGGTGCTCCAGCCACAGCACCGTCTGGATGTCGGCGGCCAGCGCCTGCGCGTCGCGGGCGTCGGAGTCCAACTGGAAGAGCTTCTCCAGCTCCGCCATGGCCCGCGTCAAATCGGACGGGTTGCCTCGCAGCGCGGCGGCGCGGGCCGCGCGCAGGTGCTCCTCCGTCTCCTTTCGCACCGTTCCCCGGTGGACGAACCAGGCCACGGCGCCCGCGAGCACCACCGCCACCACCGCCACCTGCGTCAGCGCGCTCTTCCAGCTCTCGCGTCGCTTCCAGTCGCCGTGACCTTCGGTGCTCATGGACCTGTCTCCCCGCGCTGGAGTTGGATGCTATTAGGTACGCCCCTCGCGGGTGTCAATGGACGGAGCCCGGAGCACGGGAGGAGTGAGCAATGGCGGTCCACACGGTGCTGTCCCCCGACGTCTTCACGCGCATCGCAGAGACCTTCGGGCTGGGAAACGTGCTCGGCGTGACGCCCATCCCCCAGGGCTCCATCAACACCAACCACCGGCTGGAGACCGACACCGGCCGCTACTTCGTCCGCCACACGACGGTGCGCTCCTCGGACGACCTGCGCTTCGAGTCCGCCCTGCTCGCGCACCTGGCCGCGCACCGCTTCCCCTCGCCCGTGCAGCTCACCACGCGCGAGGGCGCCACCTTCGTCGAGCTCGCGGGCGGCCGCGTGAGCGTCTTCCGCTGGCTCCCCGGTGAGGAGAAGCGCCACCCGGGCCTCACCGCCGAGCACCTGGAGCGGCTGGGCACCGAGCTGGGCAAGCTGCACCGCGACACCCAGTCCTTCGGCGGCAGCCGCGAGAACCCGTACTCCCCCCAGGTGGTGCGCGGGTGGCTGGTGGAGCTGGCGCGCCACCCGGACACGACGCTGTCCTCGCTCTCGGGAGAGCTGGAGGGGATGCTCACCCACGCGGAGTCACGGCGACAGGGCCTGGAGCCGCTCGGCGTCATCCACGCGGACCTCTTCACCGACAACGTGAAGTGGCTGGGCGACAGCGTGGGCGCCTTCTTCGACTTCGAGATGGCCTGCCGCGAGGCCTATGGCCTGGACCTGGTCATCACGTTGAACGCCTGGTGCTTCGACGGCGGGCAGTACCTGCCGGAGCTGTGTCGCGCGCTGGTGCGCGGCTACCAGGAGGTCCGCCCGCTGGCCCCGGTGGAGCGCGAGGGCCTCTTCGGCCACGCGCTCTTCGGGGCGGTGCGCTTCACCGCGAGCCGCATCCGGGACTACCACCTGTCCGCGCTGCCCGCGGACAAGCTGGTGCGCAAGGACTACCGCACCTACCTGACCCGGGCCCGCGCACTGACGGCCATGGGGCCCCAGGGCCACGCGGCGCTCCTGGGGCTGTGAGGCCTCAGATGCCGGTGAGGATCTTCCACTGGTTGCCCTCGAGCCGGAACACCATCTGCTCCAGCTCCGCCTCCTTCTGCGGGCGCGAGGTGAGGCCGGGCATCCGGAAGTTCAGCTTCCAGTAGTAGATGGCCGTGGCGATGTCCTTGCCCACCTGGACCTTGCGCACCTCCATCTCCACCTTGGGCGACTGGAGCTGCGGGAAGAGCGTCTCCAGGTACGGGCCCAGGTTCGCCGCGGTGAGGTCGTCCTCGGGATCACTCGGCGTGCCGGCGTCCTCGCGGAAGTCCTTCGACACCAACGCCTGGATGGCGTGGGCGTCGCGTGCCTCGATGGCAGACCGATAGGCCTCCATCACTGCCAAAATGGCGCGGGTCTCGTCGGTGTCGTCGATTTCAGTGCCGGGGATGCGCTTCGGAGCGCAGGCGGCCAGGAGGGACAGGGCGCAGATGGCGAGGAAGCGGTAGAGCATGGCGGGGCCTTACGAAGACAATGCGGAGGAAGTCAACCCATTCCCCACGGCCCCGCCTGCACTTCGCGTGCCTCAACCCTTGCGGATGACCTCGGAGATGAAGCGGTTGAGGACGGGAACCTCGTTGTCGAGGATCTTCAGGCCCTCGCCCTGGATGACCTTCTCGCCGATGAGCGCCAGGGGCTTCATCAGGAAGGGCAGCTTGAGGGAGATCTCGCCGTCCAGCGAGCGCTCCGTCTGGCCCGCGCCCAAATCACGCAAGCGCAGCGTGCCCGTGTTCACCAGCATCTTGGAGATGGTGTGGGACGTGGGCACGTTGGTGAACGTGAGCTCCTTGCGGCGCTTGTCGTAGGTGGACGACTCGATGAAGGCGAACCACTCGGGAGGCACGCGCTTGGGGCCGATGCTCTCGATGACGGGCTTGGGGCGGTAGCGCACCCGGCGGCGGACCACGTCACCCTCGGCCTTCACCTCGAGCGGCTGGAGCTCCAGCAGCACGCCATGGTGCTTGAGCAGGAACTCGAAGTACCGCTCGTCGAGGAGCGCGCGCTCCACCTCGTCCACCGTCCCCTGGATTCGCTGCCTCGTCTCGAACCGCATCGCTTCCCTCCTGATGACCTGGCTCGTCGCCGCTGTGTGGGCTGCCTGCCTAGCGGAAAGCGCGGCTAGCGGAAAGCCTGTCGTGGCACCAGCACGCCCCGGAAGGTCTTCTCCTCGAAATCACACCGCTCCACCCACTCCCGGGCGGTGGCCTTGAAGGCCGGGCCGAAGTCCGGGAGGACACCCACCACGTGGCGCACCGCGCCGCAGTCGCCCGAGAGATAGGAAGCCTCCACCTTCAGGCGCAAGGCCTCGCGGCGCAGGGACAGGGGCAGCGAATCGTCCGACAGCGCACGTTGCAGCGACTCGCCGGCCAGCACGGGCGAGCCCACCTGCTGCAGCCTGCGGCCCAGCAGGTAGTTGAGGTACGGGTCCGAGGGCAGGGCCTGCAGGGCGCGCGACAGGAGCAAGAGCCGCAGCTCCTCCTTGGGGGCCAGGAAGTACGCGTCGATGCCGGCGCGGCGCGCCGTGGACTCCAGCGCGGCGAGCTTCACCTGGGCGGTGCGCGTCAAATCGGGCGTGGCGTCCAGGGCCAGCACGGTGTCCAGGTGCACTCGGGCCCGCTCGGGACGCTCGCGCCGGGTCTCCACGTCGGCCAGCGCCATGGCCACCTCGGCCTCGGAGACCGTCTGGCCCTTCACCTTGCCCGCGAGCGTGGTGAGCACGGTGGTGGCCTCGTCGTAGCGCTCCAGCGCGGAGAGGGCGGCGGCCTCGCCCAGGCGGTAGGCGGGCTCCTCGGGCTGGAGGGTGGCGGCGCGGGTGTAGCGCTCCAGCGCGTCCGACGGGTCCGTCACGAGCGAGGCGCGGGCGGGCTCGGTGAGGCGTGCCACCTCGCGCGCACAGGCGCGGCTGAAGAGGCTGCCAGCGCGGAAGCGCGCGAAGGCGCGGGCCACGGCGGCGTCGTCCAGGGGCAGGGCGTCGACATGGCGCTCCCACTCACCGACGAGCTCGTCGAGGGGCCGCCCATAGGCCTCCTGGAAGTCCGCGTGCGCGTAGAGCGCGCGCAGCCTGTCGGAGCCATAGGTTTCGGCGAGGTACAGGAGGAAGGAGCCCGCCACGGTGTACGCGCGCGCGGGGGCGGATTGGTAGAAGCCCTCCGGCCCCATCAGCTTGCGCATGTCGGGCGCGAGCTTCTGGCGTCGCATGCCCGCGGCCCACTGGTGCAGCGTGAGGTCCCCCTGCGCGGGGCCGTCCGCGGCGACGGCGAACCCCTCGATGACGCCCATGAGGGGCCACAGGCCCAGGCGCGTGGTGACGCGGAAGGGACCGCTGCCGGCGGGCGCGGCCATGACGTGGGCCAGCTCGTGGTGCAGCGTGGAGTGGGGGAAGGGCTTGTCCTGGATGTGCAGCTCGTGGCGCCAGGGCTTCGCGTACTGCGTGCGGCCGGCGCCCACCAGCCGCTGCTTCTCCTCCTCGTTGCGATACAGCCACACGCGGATGCGCTCGGTGGGGGCCACGCCCAGGAAGCGCTGGACCTGCGTCCAGCGGAACTCCATGTCGCGGGCCATCCGGTCCACGTCCTCGCGCGACTTGCCCCGGGGGTAGTGCAGCCGGAAGTGCTCCGTGTCGCGCACGCCGCCCAGCGCCTCCGCCAGGTAAGCGTCCGTCATCCGGGTGCGCAGCTGGGGGCCCTTCACCTCCAGGAAGCCGATGGCCACGGCGGGCAGCAGCAGCCCCACGAGCACGCCCACGCGCGGGGAGGCTCGCGACAGGTGCCCCGAGTCCACCTTGAGGAACGCGGCGGCGAGGCCCGCGAGGACCCAGGCCCACAGCAGCGTCTCCAGCCGGAACCAGCCGAGCGCGGGCGTCATCACCAGCGCCTCGTCGTAGAGGGGGCCGGGGAGATGTCCCAGGTAGTGGTTGAAGGCGAAGACCTGGGGCCCGGCGACGATGGGCCACACCGTGGGCACCAGCGACAGCAGGACCAGGAGCACATGCAGCCCCACGCCCCGCGAGGGCCGGCGGGCCCCCAGGCCACACAGCACCCCCGAGGCCGAGGCCAGCACGGCCGAGGGGAGGGTGAGCATGGGATAGAAACCCACCAGCTCGAAGGGGTCACACGCGGTGCGCAGCCACGCGAAGACGGTGGAGGTGAGGAAGGGGGGCACCAGCGCCGCCACGTTGAGGACCAGGGCCGCACCCAGGGCGCGGGCCACGGCGGTGCCGGGGGCGTCCGGGCGGAGGGCGCCGG
>NZ_SRLW01000342.1:0-10141 GCF_006518215.1 Myxococcus sp. AB025B | reverse complement strand
AGCAAAGGAAGCTCACGATTATGCGGAGTTGGCCAAGGGTCTCATGGCCTCGACACGCTAGGTCGGATCGACCGTGGGCGGCGCGGCATACCCCTCAACTCCGCATAACGCCGGACTCGGCATAATTCTTCAGAACGGCCGGGTTGGCGAACTCGTGCTCGTCCGCGCCCACCAGCGTCATGAGGAAGGACTTGAAGCGACCGCCGCCGCCCTTCTTCTGGTCGCTGAGGTTCTCGACGTAGTCGACCGTCTCACCCACGCGGCTGGGGGACTCGCTACCCGGGAGGGTTTCGGACTCGCGGACCTTCAGCTCGGCGATGGCCGAGTCGCCCTTGAAGCCCTCCTTCATGCGGATGACCGCGACTTCGAGCAGGTAGCGCCCGGCGCGGGGGTAGCGGCCCCCGGTGGCGGCCTGGGCGGTGGCAATCTTCGTCAGTGCGTTGTTCATGGCTACGTGGGCCCTTCGGCTTGGGTTGCGTCAGCAGCGAAGTGCGCTGACCCCACGTAAATGCGTGCGGATTCTGGGAGTGGCTCAGTGCTGCTGCGCTTCTGCTTGATACCTAATAAGAGTATAGGTCGGTGGGTTGCCGCTGGGCTTTCAGTAGATGAACTGAGGTCCGCCTATAGTCCCCGCCTGTTGAACGTCTGGGCTGAGCGCTTGCTCTTGCAACGCGTGCGGTACTGCGGCGGCGTGGGTGTGGTTTGAGCGATTTACGTGCGTCTAGTGTGTTCTGAGTTAGAGCACCACACCTCGGCGGTGCACGTCCTCGGGCTAGCGGTGCCCGAGGTTGTGTTCAGGAGCGCCTTCTGGCTTATGGGTATTGGGTGTTTAATGCTCTCAAGCGCTGGGAGCTTCGACGGGTTTCTGTGGGTGCTGGGCATCGGTCTCAAAAAGTCCCATTAGCAACTGTCCTGCGTAGATGCCAAAAGCCCCCTCCCCGATGGCGATCATTGCTTTGAACTGCTCGGGATTGCCGATTGCCCCATGCGCGTATGCTGCAATTACTGCGTTGAGGTACAGCGCCAAGAGGAGAGGGAATGAGAATGCGAGTGTTGCGAACACGGCATTGACGCTTCCTCCAGAGGCCGATGATGCGCCGGCGTGTTTTGTGAAATACCTAACTATCATGGTTGTGTATGTCGCCAGCATTGGCACGATGATGCTGGCGGCCGTGGTGAATTCATCAAACTGCAACCTGACTTCAGTGATGAATGCGTAGTAGAGCAATACGAGTATCGTTGTGATGTGCGATACGATCCATGCTGCTGCTAGCAGTTCTCGCAAGCGTCGTCGTGTCATGGCTGGCTCTCCAGGAAGTTTTTTAAGTCGGAGCCTAGTGCGTCCACATACTGCTGAATCTCCGTAGCATGGTTCCTATTCATGTTTGTGGTGTAGCGGTCGTAAGGAGGAGGTTCCATGGAGTTTCCTGATGCGATATAGCCATCAAGGAGCAAGTGGATGGCGGGCTCGCTTCCCATGGATGCAGGGATGATTGCCCATAGCTCAAGACGCTCCCAGCGACTTGGGTTCGGCACTACTTCTCCGCGCATTTTGTCAATGGTGAAGCGGAGTGCCGCGTGGGCTTTCTTCTCGCGGATGAGACGTGCTTTGGGGGGGCGGTATTTCTGGGACAAGAATTTCTGGATGTTCTCTTGTAGTTGCTGTGTGTTGACTTGCCCACTAAGGGTCACTCCGCTTGGGGGGACGGGGCTTGGTCCGGATCTGGTGTACTGTTGGTCGAGTTCTATCATAGAGTTCGCCATCGCTACCATTGCGGTGATCGTGACCGAGTTGATCCTGGAGTCTTGCCGGAGTATTTGTGCCCAATGAGCTGTATGGCCTTCTGGGACGGTTACGCCAAATGCAAAGCCATCCTCTGTGCTTCTGGGGTCCTTGGGTTCAAGGCCGTATTCGTTGAGTAGCGACAAGAGTTTGGCGGTTGCTTGGCCATTCTCTTTCCAGGGGGGGGGTGAGAGGAGGGTGTTTTATCCAGGCGTAGAGTGTCCCGAAGTCTAGAAAAGGGCAGACTCTTTCCTTTTTTGAGAGTCGGCATTCGAGATCGGCTGGTGTGAATTCAAGTATCTTGATGGCCTTGGGTGTGTGTTTGAGTCCGTTGGCTGGCAGTGTGGTGGTGATTGATGGGGGGACGTGGCTGGGGATGGGTTCTATGTTGTTGGATGGGGTGGCGAGTAGTAGTAGTGCAGTGGTTGCTGAGTGAAGGGGTGTCGTCTTGTGTTTTGTCGGCCCAACGGGAAACGGCGTCGTCGCCATCTGCTTCCCTCTTTCTCGATGCTGACTTTGACGCTGGCTCTCGGTTTAGGTAGGCAGAGTATATCTATGGACTTTCTTCGTCACGCGGGCCCCTCGGCTAGGGGCCTCATGGGGCCGCCTACGTTGCTCTAGGGACTTTCAGAGTTGCTGGATTCCAGCGAGAGTTTACGGAGTCAGCACGGCGTGTGTGGTTCAGTGTCGCCAACTGTGTTCTGGGGTAAGTGCTTTCTGGGATTGGCAAGATGCAGCAGGCTGCGTTGGCTAACAGACCAGTTGACTCGCGCCCGCGAAGCACAGTTTCTGTGGTGTGCCCTCCGTCTCTTCGATGAACCGGGCGAAGTCGCGAGCCTTCTGGAAGGCCCCGACTAGCTCGTCGGTGTGTTGGTACAAATCCACCTCGACTTCATCGGCGCTCTGTCCCTGTCGATGGCATCGGCCAATGGACTGTTCCCACGCGGCGCCATCGGCGGGCGGGTTCACGAACAGCATCCGCGAGAACATCGTCAGGTTCTTCCCTGTCCCGTGGGCGCGGAGTGACGCGACGATGGACCGCTTCCCGCCCTCCCGGATGATGGTCGCCGACGCTTCCGGGCCGCCCCCGTAGAAGGACACTCCCGCCGCCTTCGCGATGCGCTCGCCCAGTTCCGGGAACTCCACCCAGACGATTCCCGGTTGTCCCTTGCGCAGCGCCCACTTCGCCGCGTCCTGCACAATGAAGTCGCTCAGCCACACGGCCTCCGTGACGTGGACGACGCGCTTGTGAATCTCGCCCCAGGCGGGCCAGGACGCCGCACGCCACGTCGGCAGGTCGCCGTCATAGGGCGGGGACTGGTGGGCGCGAATCGCGGCGCGCACGAGCAGCCCGGGGGAGTCCAGGTGCTCGGCGGGGCGCTTGAGGCGCTCGCGCAGCTCCCGGTTGAACTCCTGCCGGCGAGAGAACCAGCGAAGAATCAGCTCGGGGTCCTGCGGCGCTCCCTGAATGGCCGGGTATCGCCACCGGTGGAAGAAGCCGCTCGCGAGCTGACGCGCGCAGACGACGCGTTGCAGCTCGTCCACGAACTCCTCGCCGTCGGGGCGTTGCCCTCCGAGGGCGGTTTGAATGTGCGCGAGCAGCTCGTCGGGGACCTTGCCCGGGTCGCGCGTGCGGATGACCAGCGGCATGCCGACGGCGCTCTCGTCCGTGGCCACGACGCCCGGGGTTGCGTTGCGCCAGCGCCGATAGGCGTCACGCACCCGCCGCCGCTCGCGCTCGGCCTCGTTCTCTCCTTCGAGCGGCTCCAAGGGGGCGGCAGAGTCGACCAGCTTCAGCAGCTCCCCAGGAGGCGCAACGGCATGGCCGGGGTCCAACGCCGCGGCCCACTCCTCGACGACGTGGTGCTTGAGCGGGAGGGGGCTCCCGTCGCGTAGGGCGTACTCCGCGAGGTGGGCGTAGTCCTTCACCGTCCTCGTTGCCAGCGTGCCCGACTGGGCCACGAGGCGCGTTTCGGGGTGCTGTTCCAGGTAGCGGAGGAACCGGCCCGTGCGCGCGCTCTTGCGGTCCTTCAGCTTGTGGGCCTCGTCGCAGACGATGAGGTCTGGCCGGATGCGCGTCAGGAGGTCGGTGCCTTCCTGGGTTGAGAACTTCTCGTAGGTGATGACGTGGAGGACTGGCAAGCCAGGTCGAAACCACCTGCCGCCCGCGAGGTTGGGCAGGCGCCAGTGCCCGCCGTAGAAGTGCCAGTCGACGTCGACGAGTTGCGCGCGCAGGTTGGAGGGCAGGAGGAGCACGGCGACCTTGCACCCGGGCATGATCAGGGGCAGCAGCAGGTCGACCAGCGTCTTCCCGTGCCCCACGCCGATGGGGAAGAGCCCTCCACCCGTGCGCGCGGCCTCCAGAAGGGCAAGGCGCTGGATGGGGAGCAACGAGGACGGGCATCGCTTCCCGAGCGCCCGGCAGGTGCAACGAGCGTCAGGCGGCGCGCGCAGCGAGGCTTCCAGTGTGGCGAAGTCGCGGTCCCCGTAGGTGCGCGCGAGGTCCCGGCGTGGGAGGCCAAGAACCCGCGCGAGGTCGGGAGACCAGCCGACGGGCTGCCCCTTCGCGATGGTGGCACGGTCACCCGCGAGCTTCGCGAGGGCGACGGGCGTAGTGGTAGCGGGGCGCTCAGCGGAAATCGCCGCACCCGGGTTGAGCCGGTGGAGGAGTTTCATGCTGGAGAGCTGGCGCCCCGCGTGTGATCAGCGAATGCCGCGAACGACGACGTCGAACGCCGGTTCGAGAGCTTCGACGATGACCTGCATCAGCTCCGAGTGCGCGAGGCCGAGCGCGAAGTAGTGCCCTGGACAGGGAGGCTCGGCGCGAACGGCCATCGCCAGCGCGCCGCGCCACTTGCCGAACCCCAGCGCCGAGTCGGAGCCCGCGAAGCGCACGTCGTCAACGCCGCCGGCCTCGGCCACCTTGCGGTGCATCCTGTCGACGTAGGCGGTGAGTGCCATCGGGGGCGGCCCGTCGAACGTGGTCGGCATGCAGTCCACGAAGAGGACGCTTCGCTGACGCACCACCTCCGCGACCTGCTCGGACTTCGGAGGGCGGCCTCGACGCTTCGGCGCGGGCTGCTCGGCGACCTCGGGCGCCACCTGGACGGGATTGGGCTGGGGCGCGTCGGGCGGCAGGACGGCGGGCAGGTCGGACTTGTTGAGCAGCTTGTCACGCAGGGACATCGGTCTGTTCTCTCCTGTGAGGCACTTCGCCATGAACGGACACCCGCCGTACTTGGTGCAGGCGGGGCCGTAGTTCGCGGGCACGTCGGAAGCGCGGGCGGCTTGCGCGTGCTCCTTCATCGCTTCGACCTGGGGCTCGACCTTGGTCCGCCACTCGCGCGCGACGTGCTCGACGGGCACCGACGCGACAACGGAGGCTGCAAGGCGCTGGCCTCGGGTCTGGTAATAGAGGTGTTCGAGTTCGAGGACGCGCAGTTCGGGGAATCGCTCGACCTGGCCGAGTGCCCACGCGCCATAGCCGACCATCTGAAGACCGGGCTCAGTGTTGGCGTCGGCGAGCTGCTCGGCGCTCGCGGCATTGCTGGCGATGTTGCTCGTGAACTTGTGGTCGGTGATGCGCAGCACGCCGTCGGAGGCGAGGCGCCGCGCGTCCACGAGGTCGATGAACCCGGCGAAAGGGATGTCGCCCGCCGTCAGTGGGGGCACGCCGTCCAGGGGCTGTTCGACGAGCAAGTCAGGGCCGGGTGTCGGCAGGAGATGGGCGCCCGCCTTCGCGAATGCGCCGAGCACGTCTTCGCCCGTAGACAGGAAGTGCTCAAGCTGCGCGTGGCCTTCGGTGCCGACCTGCTGCGCCCCCGTGGTGGGCTCCGGAAGGCGCATGACCTTCTGGAAGAACCACGCGCGGGGGCACAGCTTGTGGCGCTTGAGCTGCGAGACGCTCAACCGCTGGATGACCCCGGCGATGACCGAGGCGGTGTTGCTGGGGGCGTCGCGAGAGGGCGTCACCCTCCCTAAATGAGTGCGACCTCCGAGAGTGGCTCAGCATTGACTAGGCGGCGCTCGTGCCAGGTTTGCTCTACCGGGCTCTTCGTCTATGTTGGCACTCTGCTGAGGCTCTTGGAGGTCTTGTGTCAATCGCGAATTCAATCTCTCTTGATTCTGTGGATGAGCAAATTGCTCGGCTTCGCCAAGGCGACTTTGAGAGGCCGAGCGACGCGGAGAGGATTTTGGGTGGGATTCTTGAGCCGCTATTTTTACAGGAGGGCTATGTCCTCGAACCGCCTGATGCGAGTAGGAGTCAAAGAATCGACTTCAGGGCTCGTCGAGCAAGCGTTGATGGGGCGGCCGAACTTGGAGGGGTTATTGGGGTTGAGGCGAAGTTCTATAGTGAAGGCCAGAAAGTCACGCTGGCGAGTGTGGAGCAACTGGTTGGTGCGGCACTGATGTACGGCTTTGGGCGTGCAATTCTTGTGAGCAATCGTGGATTTGAGCGCGGCGTTGTTGATGCTGTTTCGCGCGCACTGCCGCTGCAGGTGGAGTTGCTGGATCTTGACGGCCTGCAGGACTGGGTCGGCCGGCTGCGTGTGTCTAAGGTGGACGTTGAGGCAGAAATTCGTCAGGTGTTGCGCGAAGTGAGCGGCGTATTTGCTCGCAAAATTGCTGCTTCGCCGGAGGCGCTTGCTCATTTGGAATGGCGCGATGTTGAGCGAGTGATGGCTGAGGTTTTTGATGGCCTGGGTTTCGAGGTGAAGCTTACTCCTGGTTCGAAGGATGGAGGGAAGGATGTAGTGCTCGCTTGCAACGTAAGGGGAAGGCGCGCTGAGTATTATGTTGAAATTAAGCATTGGCGCTCTGCCACGCGAGTCGGTCGGGCAGCCGTGGAGCGACTGTTGAAGGTGGTAGCTGAAGAGAAGAAGGATGGTGGGGTTTTCTTGTCCACTTATGGGTTTACGAGCAATGCCTTCGAGCAACTTACTGTGATTGATAGGCAGCGACTAAGGTATGGGGGGACGGAGAAGGTGGTTTCGATTTGCCAGACCTATGTGAAGGCGCGGACGGGATTGTGGTCGCCTCCTGAGAATCTGGCGGAGATCTTGTCGTTCGAGTGAGGTCGGATTCGTGGGGAGCATTCCCAGGACGAGTTCCTCGGCCTGTCACACTCACTCTCTGTTTAAGCGTTCGAATTGGTGCGAAATGTCCCTCTCTGCTCTCCTCGCATCTCCGTGGGAGCGTTCTTCAGCTCGTCCGGGAGGTAGTAGACGAGCGGCCGAGTCCCGTCCCCCATCCGGCGCTGGCCACGGGTGAAGTGCAGTGCCTTCAGGGCCGCGCCGATTTCCCGTGAGATTCGCGGGTCGACCTGCGCCGGGTGGAGCCCGAAGGCTTCGACGCCGACGTGGAGAATCGTCACGTCGTTGGGGCGCCTGTCGGCAGGCATCTCAAGAATCCACTTCAAGATGACTTCCTTCCGGCTGTCCCCGGAGTTCTCGGCGCGGAGGGAGGCTTGCTGCTCGGCGCCCGCCGCTTCCTCGGACGTGAGCCACCACGACTCCCCCTGGTTGAAGCGCGCGACGGCTTCGGCCCAAATCTGGTCGCGGTCACGCGCGAGGGCGTCGGTGTCGATGTGGCTGCACTTCACCGGCCAGAAGCGCCGATGACCCGTCGGGTCCCGCAGGTAGTCGTCTTCGTTCGTGGTTCCGACGAACACGCACCGACGCGGTGACTTCACGGTGGTGCGTCCGTAGGGCGGCCGATAGGTGTCCTCCGTTCTGGTGAGGAACGCCTTGAGGGCCTGGTCTTCCGACTTCCGGAACGTCGTCAGCTCGGCCAGTTCAATGAGCCAATACTGAGAGGCCAGCATCGCACTGTCCTTGTTCGTCACGTCGATGTACGCGTCGGTGAAGTAGCGCCCCCCGAGGATGCGGAACGCGGTCGACTTCCGAAGCCCCTGGGGGCCCTCCAGAATCATGACCGTGTCGACCTTGCACCCGGGGCGCAGGGCACGCGCAACGGCTGAGATTGCGAACTTCGCGCCGACGGCCCGCAGGTATCGGGCATCGCCTCGGGCACCGAAGTACGTCACGAGCAAGTCATCGAGCCGCGGAGTGCCGTCCCAGACCAGTCCTTCCAGGTACTCGGCGACGGGGTCGTAGCTGTTCCGCTTCGCAACCCCGAGAATCTGCTGTGAAACGGCCAGCGCCTTGGGGCGCAAACCGAGCTGGCCATAGCTGCTCTGCTGAATCCAGTTGGCCACGAGGACATCCAGCGTCTCCAGGTCCGGATTCGTTCCGAGCGGACCTCCCTCAATCTCAAGCTGCTTGGTGCTCTCGTTGAAGCGGAGCACGCCGCGCCACTCGGGGGAGTTGAGCAGCACTGCGAAGACGTTCGCCTCGCTGTTGCGAATCTTGTTCGTGCCGTCCTTGCCCGGGTCGAGCGTGAGCTTACTCATCCAGTTGTCGGGGGATGGGGTGTCTTCCTCTCCTCCTGAATCGACCTGTGCGGGGGCCTCCGGGGCCGTGCCACCGAGCGACTTCCAAATGGCGTCATTCTCCGCGAGCCGTCCGGCATCCCGAGCCCGACGACGCTCGCGGTGGCGCCGCAGCTTGAGGACAGCCTGCTCGCACAGGTGCTCGGTGCCCTCGCGCCAATCCGTGGCCGCGAAGGACGCGAGGAACAGCTCCACGACCACGGCTTCGGGCGTTGAGAGCGGCAGGACGAAGGCGGCGCACGACATCAGCGTGTTCAGCGTCGTGTCCTGCTCGCCGACGGCGGCCAGGGCCTCGCCCGCGAGGACGCGGCGGACGATAGCGAAGTGCTCGGGCTTGCGGATGCGTCGCAGGAGGGCCCGCAGCTCGTACAGGTCGACGGGCGCCTCGGACTTCGGGGAGGGCATCGGGGCCGCCACGGTGGGCAGGCCGGCCCGGGACATGACGAGCAGCCCGTCGACGTCCAGGGGCGCTCCGTCCCCACTGGCCGCGTAGGGCTCGGCACCCAAGGGCGCGTCCGGCAGGTAGTAGATCCGTGCCAGGTCCTTCGTGGCCGGGTCGGCGGGGAGCCCGAGCATGCGGATTGCCGCCTCGCGCACCGAGGGCCACTCCCCAGGCAGGACGGGCCGGGACAGGGGCATAGCGAGCCGCAGGCAGTAGTCGTCGGGCGGGCGGTTGCTGTGGGTCGAGTGGAGGGCGTAGGCCAGCCCGTTGCGCTCAACGGTGTCGAGGAACGAGAGCTGCGACGCGCTGAGGTGGTCCAGGTCGAACACGGCGACGGTGACGGCGCGCACGTTCTCGGTGCGTCGTCGCTCGACGATGTCGACGGGGCTCCATGCCGGACCGTTCTTTGCGGGACAGCCGCGAGAGCAAGGCGACGTGGGGCACTGACTGCGACGATGGTCGACGAGCTTTGCTGACAGCTCGGGCCACGATAGGTCGACGACTTGCGGCACGTTGTCCTGAGCGGACGCGTAGAGCGCGACTCGCACAGGGGCGTCGGGGTGGACAGGAGGGACGGCAGGGGCGACTGAAGTTGGAGTGGTCACCCTGCGTAAATGGGTGTGGATTCTGGCGGTGGCTCACACGGCGATTTTTCTTCGCGGTGGCAAGCATCAAGCTGGCAGAACCACTCTGTATAACTCCCTAAGCCAAAGAAGATGTAGGAGTAAGAACAAGGGGGATGTGTACATAGAAGAGGTGAGCATGCTCTATGGATATTACGCGTACCCCTTTGGCCCCTTGTTGAGGCTGACGCTCTGTCGAGGGCGCCCGCGCTGAGCCACTCGGGGAAGTCACACCCATTTACTTGGTGAGCGGCACTCGTGCCGCAGGGCCGGATTCGTGCGGCCAAGTCCGAGTGAGGGTGTCGATACACCGTGTCTGAGACTGCGTGTGAATTGGGTGGGGCCGGCATGAGGCGTGCTTTGCGCGCGGCGATGTATCACGAGCCCAAATGTTTCAGGGCCAGCGTCGGGAGGGCCATTGCACGCTACGGGTACGCCACCGAGGCAGCACAGCAGACCGTCCTCGTGGCGCGAATCGTTCAGGCCCGAGAGGACGGGGACGCCGCGCTTGAGCGACTCCTGTCCGCCGAGCTGCTCGTGTCCGTGCGTCCCGTCATCCGGTGCGCCGTCTTCAAGTGCCTGCCGTTCGCCGGCTCGCTGTCGCCTGAAGATCTCGAACAGGTCGCCGCGATGGCCGTGCTGCGCACCGTCGACAAGTTCGACCCTTCGCGGGGACGGCAGTCGTTCGGCGATGTGGCCTACTTCCGCGCTCGGAGGTCGTGTCCCTATAAGTGTGTAGATGGCGAGGAGGGACGAGCGGGAAAGAGGGAAGCTCCTCGGTGAAACCAACCGAACCGGTCTCCTCCTGACAGAGGAGCCGAGGAGTTCCCCGACGTGGACGT